>NZ_NKHR01000016.1:0-108073 GCF_014467285.1 Xenorhabdus sp. PB62.4
TTGATATCAGAACGCGGGTCATCGATCTTACTGATAAAGTTAAAAATACTCATTATTACGATCGCTATTTTTATGGAATAGCGTGATCTTATCGTTTTAATGAGAGAAAGAGCTATAAGAAGTTATATTCTGGTCTTTATTTAACCTAAATAACCTTACTAAATATATGAGATCTCACCCTGTGGAGGGAAGGTTAATCTTTCATATTTCGATTACTGACTACCTCCAATGACACTCTGATTGAGGGCTACTATTGCTGAAGTTCTTCAGGCAATACAGTATGGATTTGCGTGGCATGACAGAATTATTCCTGTCCATGAGTTCTATTTTTTTTTAAATTCAGCAGATTAATAATAGCTGTAGTGTGTAGCGAAATGCGATTTGACTAACATATAGAATTTTTTAATTGCCTTTGAGATCAACAATATAACCCCTGCCACATTGGTTAACCAATTCAAGGTTTTCCCTAGAGATGTAGAGCATCCATGGTGGCAATCGGATCATCAAGAGTAATTAATTCAATCAATTGCCTGGAAACTGGGTCTTCTTTAACCGGTAATTGTCAACATAGTTGGCACTATTAATGAATTTAAGCCGCCAGATTTTCTTGTTCGGTATTCAACGTTACTGTTTATAGAATTGCGTAATCTTAGCGTTTTAATGATATAAATAATTATAAAGAGTCACAGGATGATTTTATTTTAACCTAAATAACCATATTAAAAATATGAGATCTTGCCATAATGCGTTGGGTAAACTTTTTCCAGCAAGATTTTTCTTAGTTAGCTATTCATGAATAGACGAATCCAAGATATTTTTTTATTTCTATCTGTCGTATATGCCTAATCGTGAGAGAAATTATTACTATAGAAATTGAGATTTTTATAATGTATTGAGTAGTCCGATTTGATTATTTGTGCCATTTACAATGGAACTGAACTACCACGATAAACAGATCTAACAGTCATAAAAGTTTCAGCAGCGGGCAAACACACTTGATTTCCCCAAGAATAAGCTCTGTTTTTTAATGCTTCTAGAGATCTTGGGTGTGGATAATCACAAATTTCAGAAGCATAACAAGCTATAGCTTGAAGTTTTATTTCTAAAGTTGATGTAATATCCACCCATGTATCAGGAATAAATGTCCTAGGATAAGCCCATTCAGTACTACTCGCAGTATCGAAGGTAAAAATTGATTTTATATATTTCTCTATAGGTCTTACAGCAACCAATGTAGCCTTAAATAAAATTTCATGATCGAGATTTATATCGCCACCATATTGACAATAAATTATTGTAGGGCGTATTTCTTTAACTATTTCTTCTAATGGGCGAATGATTTCAATAAGATTAAATTGATCTAATTTTTGATCCGGAAAATTCAAATTTCTAATATCTGTTACGCCTAATTTTTTAGCCGCATTTTGAGAACATAATGTCATGTCAATATTCTGGTTTGCATAACGCAGTGATTCTCCTTCACAAAATATTACACTTGTTACTGGGATGCCCATTTTACGATATAAAGCAACCGTTCCCCCACATCCTAAAATTTCATCATCAGGGTGTGCTGCTATAACAAGAATTTTTTCATCGCTATTTAATAAGGTCATATAAAATATCTCGATTTAATTTCAATAATCGCAAATTAATTTTTTAAAATTCACTTATATAATATGTTATTAATGGATTCGATAATTCGATATTGATCCTCATCACTCATTTTTGTATATAGAGGTAAACTCACAGTTCTATTATATGCTTTAGTAGCATTAGGGTAGTCCATAGAGGAAAATTTATACTTTTCTCTCCAATAAACATGTAGATGTAAGGGAATGAAATGGACACTGCATCCAATTCCTCTTTTTGCCATTTCATCTATAAAATATTCTCGCGTTATATCTAAATCATGATGCAATTGAATCACATACAGATGCCAAGAATGCATATCTCCATCTAATCCAAGGGGAGGAAGGATAATAGGATACTCTTTTAATTCATTATTATAACATTCAGCTATTCTTTGACGTTTTTTTTGAAATGAAAATAGTTTTTTCAATTGAGCAATTCCAATTGATGCTTGTATATCAGGCATATTATATTTATAACCGGGAGCTACAATTTCGTAAAACCAATTTGCCTTATTTGAAGTATATCGATCAAATATGTCTCGATTAATACCATGTAATCTCATAATTCGACAGCGTCTAGCAATCTCTTTATTTTTAGTAAGGATCATTCCTCCTTCACCTGTTGTCATAGTCTTAGTAGCATAAAAGCTAAATACAGTGGCGTCGCTTGATAGAGAGCCTATCCATTTTCCTTTATATGTTGCTGGTAAACTATGTGCGGCATCCTCTACAATCTTTAAATTATATTTGAGAGCTATTTTAAATATAGAATCCATATCACAAGTTGCTCCTGCAAAATGAACAGGAATAATTGCTTTTGTTTTTTCTGTGATTTTTTCTTCAATAAGTGTTGTATCTATCATTAATGTAGAGGGATTTATATCTACGAATACAGGGTCTGCTCCCAAATATCTGATTACTTCCGCAGTTGCTGTGAAAGTATATGTCGTCGTAATAACCTCATCACCTGGTGCAATTCCTATTGCTTCTAAAGCAAGATGTAAACCAGCGGTTGCTGAATTAACAGCAATTGCTTCTAGATTTTCTCCAAATGTTTGAGCAAATGCATTTTCAAAAAATTTTGCTTTAGAACCTGTTGTTAGCCAACCATTTCGTAAGCAATCAATTACTTCGTTAATTTCTTCTTCTCCAATATCTGGAGTATAAAAGGGTAAGAAATTATTCATTTTTTATTACTCGTAAGAATAGAACAGTTTTTCTAATTTTTGTAAATTATGTTACAAAATAAACATAGGAAAATAATAATTCCACCATATTTTTTATAAAATAAATGTGTATGAATCAAGATATTTAATTTCTTTATCAATAACAGAGTCTAGTGAATAAATAAGTTCTATATCACTATTTATAAATTGTAATCCAAATTTAATGATACTTTTCTGCACTATATTCCATCCAATTAAAATTTCGTTTCCATTATATTTAGTTACATCACTTCTAAAATGTCGTTCTCTTACCATATAGATACCTCTAATGCAACCATAAAACTTTCTAAAAATATACATATCTTTTAAAGCTAATTGATTTTCTTTGTTTTCTTTTATTGATAAAATCAGCTCCTTGGCGTTATTAAAGATATAATTGTATTCTTCTCTATAATTCCTTTCTAATAAAAATGGCACTGCTGTTTTGTTATTTTTTTTATTCGTGTTTCGGTATAAATAAAAGCCATTTATATTAAAACTTCCTCTTACATGGAAATCAGAGGTCTCTTTAATTTCTGTTATGTTATCATATGGATCCCATATCAAAAACTTATTTTTTTCAATTCTTTTTGATATAACATATTTTGTATGATCTTCTTTTTGGTAATAATCAAATTCATCTTTAAAAAAATAAGCATTAGATTCCAAAATGAATATTTCATTTATTGGGATTTTATTTAATTCCTTTAAATAATACACTTTTTTTTCTATATTTAAAAATTCTTTCAAAAAAACAAAAAATATATGTGGTTCAACACTTCCAGAAAAAATATGGGTTGGTAAATGATAAGAAATATTAAAATTAAATGCATGGAGGTTATCTGTATTTATATCATTATATTCCATAAAATAAGTTAATGCATTTAAAAAACAATCATATGGACCTAAATGTTCAAAATAATTACCTGTAGAATCAAGGTGCTTACTCATTTATTGTTTTTCCTTATTATTTAACTTTACTAAATTAGTATATATCTGATCATATTGCTTCCCCATTATAGTATGGTCGAATGTTAATCCTCTTTTTTTAGAGTTACCTCCCATTTTCAAGCGCAATATTCTATCTTCGATAAGAAGCTGGCAAAAATCCCTAGCTTCATTATATCCAGTACATAAAAACCCAGTTTTCCCATGAATAATTTGTTCAGAATTTCCACCTTTATTTTCAGCAATAACAGGAATACCAGCAACCATTGCTTCAGAAATTACATTAGCAAATCCTTCAAAACTATCATCAGGAGTAATATATAAAAATATATCACAGATAGAAAGCATTTCCTTTATCTTTTCTCCTGGCCATATTTCAATTTTATTTTGTGCATTATTTTTTATTATTTCAAGGTTAAGTTTTTCTATAATCTTTGATTCTCCATCACCAGCTATAATAAATTTTGCTTTTAAGGAAAAATCTAATAATGTTTTTATGTAATTTTCAGGGATCTTATTTTTATAAATAGTACTATGACGTCCGATAATAATTTCTGTGTTTTTTTTCTTTTTCAAAGTGAATTCTCTAACATCAATATAACTTTTTATGACGATTCTTTTTTTACCATCTATATGTTTCTGAAATAAATTAATAAAATTACTTCCTGAAATGTATATATCAGCTTGAATATCTTCAACTGGAGTTGGATCTTGGACTGTTACAATTATACCACAATTATGAGGGATTTTATTTTTAGGTATCATTTTGAAACCAGGCCACCAGTGATAGTGAATAATATCAGGAGCTTCTTCTCTAATAATTTTTAGAATATTTTTTTTTTCACAATCAATAAATGAAGAATTCAATTTATTTAGTTCAGACTCGTACTGATTAAAAGTGCTGACCACAACATGCTCAAAGGATATAGATGTGGAGGAAATAATATTAGTTAAAGCTTTTTGTCCCCCACCAATCTTCATGTGTTGTATCAAATGTAGTATTTTTATTTTTTTATTTAATAGTTTAAAATTTTCATTCATTACAAAAATTACCTTTTATCTAATCATTTTATAATAAGTGTTTTTAGAACTTTTTACTTCGATTATAAAACCATTTTTTAATGATTCACATAATTCTTCAAGACTAATTTTTCCGAATGTAAAATCTTTATAGAGGATGGGAGCAACGGTTGTATGTTTTTTCATAAAATAATCAAAATTTTTATTAATATCTCTTACTCTGTTATTTCCAACCGGATGTTCTAAATGATAGACAATAGCATCTTTTCTGTATTTGTAACAAATTCCATATAAGTGTAAACGATATCCTAATTCAATATCCTCTACCCCCCATCCGGTGAATTTTTCATCAAAATTTCCAACTCTTACTAGATCATTTTTTCTCACAGAAACATTTCGAGCTACAAAGCAAATCCATCTAGCATGATGGTAATTTTGATATTCTACATCAAACAATTTTAATGTTATTTTTCCATAGAAATCTCGACGAGTTTTTTTCAATAGTTCATTCATATCGCCATGTAAAGCCTTAGCTAGAGAGGATTTAAAGGAATTATGCATCAAGTTAGAACAATATACATTATAACGATCACCAACAACCGCTAAATTTTTTTCTTTAAGGTGTTCAAAAACATGCGCACTAACGAATGTAGGATTTAATATCACATCGTCATCAGTGAAGATGATAATCTCACCACTCGCTGCATTAATACCTATATTTCTAGCAACAGAAATTCCTTGATGTTTTATTTTTATATATTCAATATTCAGATAATAATAATATTTTTCTATTATGTTTTTTAAATCAATATCAGATCCGTCATCAATTATAATAACTTCAAATGAAAAATAATTAACATATTGATTTGATAGGGATTTTAATGTTATATCTAAACGTTCTGGCTTATTTCTAGTAATGATTAGAACACTTGCATTATATTTACTGTCCATATAACCTCTTTTGAAAATAGTTTATAGAATATTCAATGGTTATTATTTTTTGAAAAAAACAATTCTTATAAAGGGGATGTATAAATATAAGATATAGTTTATTCTCATTCCTAATGTATTATCTCTAAGCAATTACTTCAGTTTGCCTTTTTATATTATTTTTTGTCTGAATTTGGCGCAGCTGTAGTTTTTTATCAGATGTCGAAATAATTTTAGACTCTCAATTTTACTAATCGGGTAATACATGAATAATATTTCTTAAAAACTACATTGGCACCAGATATGCATTTTATATTTTCTTTTCATGCAATATCGTTCAGCGTAAATAGAGCTACAACGTATTAGACATTATTGAATGTTTACTTGATGATAAGAATTTACAAAAATAGGCCTGAATATATTTAGGTTGTATTTAAGATAAATTTTAGAAAAACTATTTAATTGGCATGAGCATGTGTAAAGTCATTAACAATTCCATAGAGATATTAAAAAGTTAACTTATTGAAAATAATATCAACTACCGGAGCTAGAATATGATTTTAGCCCTAAGATCCATATTATTCTTGATAATGTTAAGAAAAAAATTGCAATAAGAACAGAGAGAGCACCTAAATTCCATCCTATATTTCCAAGTAATGCTAGGGTTGCTGGATTTGAAATTAATGCAAGCGGGAATATTATTTTAAAGATAAATCCAACTCCTCCATTAAATATATCTATAGGAAAACGCGCAATAATAATGTTATTCAAAAATAAAGAATCTCTATGTTCATTGCTCGGCCACCAAAAAGCAGTAATAGTCCAGATGAACCATATGCTGTAATATGTTATCATTCCTGTCAATAGATATAGAAAATATAATAATAGATTAATTAATTCAAAGTTTATAGAAGAAGAGTAATAACCATATATAACAATAAATACTCCACTAATTGAGTTAGTTAATTGTGCAAAATTAATTCTTTTAAAAGAAGCATAAAATTGTGAGTCTATTGGTTTAACTAAATAAACATCAATATCACCTTTTATAATATCATCTTGAAGTTCACCCATGTTGTTTATTAGCAATCCCATCATTATTGAATCAATAATAACATAAGTGCCAATCAAAATAATTACTTCTCCCCAAGTCCAACCTGAAATATTATCGACATGTGTATAGATGGATTTGAAAAGGACTATAGGCACTAAAATCCATAATAATGATGAAAATATAGCGGCAAGGAAATTTGGTCGGTATTCCATATCCTGTTGCAAGCTTAAAAAAGATATATTTTTTATGATTCTTAAATATCTGGTCATATCAAACTCTAAGTAAAATTTCAGTTGTTATATGGATAATTTAACTATTAAAAATATATGTAAGCATATAAATATAATCATTTTGATTAATTTTTTCATGTTTAAAAATCAATTTTTGATAGCTGTAATCATTTTATTTTTTAGAAAACATTATGTTAATTATATTAAACTTAAATTAATAAATATTATGGTCAATCATTGTGTTTTTATCCACCTACCTCTACATATTTTCTTAATCCTTGTTTCCATATAATTCGTCCGAGGACAAAAAATATCATACACCAAATAATTTGTGTCATTAATCCAACTGAAATATTTGTTTCTTCCATATCAGTGAATAATATTTTTAATGGAAAGTATGCAAGATATGGAAATGGAGTTTTATCAATTAACGAAACTATGTATGATGGAAGAATATCAATTGGGAAAAATACTCCAGCTAAGATCATAATAACCATTTCCTTAACAAATAATATCATATCTGCTTTTTGAGCCCAAAAAACATAGCAGCCAATAGTCCAAGAAACTAAGAACCATAAAATACAAGATAGGCTAATAGATAAAATACCAGAAAATATATTGTATAAAGATACTTGGAATTCGAAATGATTTCCTAATATAATAATCAGAATAAAAAGAGGAATGACACCTAACACAATATTGACCACTCGATCCCCAATCATTTCCCAAAAGTAATAGGCCTGAACATCTATAGGTTTTAGTAACAATGTACTAAGATTTCCCTCATGAATTTGTTCATATAATTTCCAATCAATTGCATACCAGACAAAGTAATTAATAAATCGTGCTCCTATAAAATACATAACTAACTCGGAGAATGTATAACCCCCAATTAAATCACCATTGTTATAAATAGTTCTCCATAGAAATATCATTGCAATAGATGGTATTATAGCTTCAATAATCATATAAAAAACACTAAATCGATACTCAATTCCTTTTTGCCAAGTAATATGAGAAATGCATAAGTATTTTTTTATATTTAGTCTATATATTATAAAATCTTTAATCTTGAGTTTCATTTCATTATTTTCCATTATGATAAATTTGAGATATGATATCTTCCATTGATAGCTCTTCTACAATTAGATCTTCAATAACAAACTTTCCTAGTAGTGCTGAAACTGTTTTTGGTATTTTATTTCTATTAACTTTTAGTGTAATATCTAAATTATCTTGCCTAGTAATTTCCCCAAATAATTCAAACTCCTTTCTAAGGATTGTGTTTTTCAATTTCATCGTTATATATTTATAGTCACTAAATTTATTAATAATATCTATTGTCTTTCCATCATATATAATCATTCCATGATGAAGGATAATCAATCTGTCACATAATTCTTTTATGTCTTCAAGATAATGGCTAGTCAAAAAAATTGTTGATTGATATTTTTTATTATATTTTTTTAGAAAATCTCGGATATTTTTTTGTGCAAATATATCTAATCCAATTGTCGGTTCATCCATGAATAATACTTTTGGGTTATGTAATGTTGCTCCTATTAACTCCATTTTCATTCTTTCTCCCAATGAGAGTTTTCTCGTTTGTATTTTCAATAAATCTTTAACCTCCAATAACTCAGAAAGTTCATTTATTCTATTTTTAAAATCCACCATAGGAATATTGTATATATCTTTTATTAATCTAAAGTAATCCATTGGAGGCAAGTCCCATATCAGCTGAACTTTATTTCCCATAAGCATAGATATCTTATTACAATATGCTAACGAACGTTTCCAAGGTATTTCCTCTAAAACAGAGATTGTTCCTCTGGTTGGAGTTAATAATCCACTTAGCATTTTAAGAGTTGTGGTTTTTCCTGCTCCATTAAGGCCGATTAATCCCACAAACTCACCTTCGTTTACTTTAAAGGATATGTTGTCTATGGCATTATTAAGTTTATACTTTCTATTGACTAGTGATTTTATTGAGCCAATAAAACCAGGCTCTTTTTCATGGTATTTATATATCTTAGTTAAGTCTTTTACATCTATCATTGGAATACCTATAAAATGAGTATATTAACCTATAAAAATTCTGTGACATTTATGTTGATATTTACTATGTTTAATGCTCAAAATATTTTAATTGAATTTCCGTCAGCAATATATTTGTTGCTTGGATATACATGTTAAGTGCAACGCTGTAATGAACGAAGTAAATGAGAGTGATTCCTTTAAAAACCTATTCCAATGAGCGTGATTATTACAGAATGATTTAATATGAATTATATATAATAACATATTCACGAGGTTTTAAAATCGTAATATTCATTATAATAATAACTCAGAGGAATAGATAATAATTAATGCGTTGATGATATCAAATGAGATGGTTTCATATTATACTATCTCACTTGCCTAATTTATGTTATTTTATGATTTAATTTTAAAAATATTAGCTCCATTAATATAGTAATTTAAGAGTAACCAATTTTCTATAAGTACACTTAATAAACTTCAGGGTGATTCTACCTAGTTCATATGAGCTTGATTTGTTATGGAGAGTTACCTTGTCATGACAAACAATCGTATTTAATTAAAAACATGTATAGAATGTTACAGGATGCTTTTAAGCAAAATATCTTTTGACTTATAACCATGATTCATGAACAAATCAAATATAGATAAATCAGGAATAAAACCATTCTTATTATGACATTGTTTATAAATAGGACATTTCCATTCAATTGGCTTTATGTTAATATTATTAGCTTTAAAAAGATCATGATCTAAATAATTGTGATAGCTATATTTACCAGTGATATATTCACTGCTATTTGTTAATTTACAAATATCAATTAGCATGTCGTTTTTTAAGCTACTCAAACCCAATTCAGATGAAACTATAATCTTGACATTTAGTTTTAAAAAATCAACAATCCATATCAATATCTCATAGTTTATTTCAGATATATATGTCCACTTCCTTTTATATATTCCATCTAAAAATGGAAAAATTTCATCAAAATATTTGGCTGAATTATAGTTATAATAAAAACTCTTTAAGTGTTTATTCCTCCAGTCATTTCCTGAAATACGCGTTTCTTTAATAGAGCAACCATTACTTTTCTCCACAGGGATAGTTAAGATAAAAGTACCATTAGAATTTTTTAGTTTATTTCTGTTAACCCAGTCATTCTTAGAATAACTAACATGGTCTAAAAAAACAAATATATCACTAATGATTATCTTATAAACTAATTGGAGCCAAGGAAGATAATGTGGCTGATGAATAGATATACGCATTTTAATGATTCATTAATTTTGATTGTATTTATATTCAACATAATCAACAAGTCTAGTAAAAGAATTAAGTAAATTAACACTTAGTTCTTCATCTGGAATCTGAATATGAAAATCTTGCTCTATTCTAACTAGCAACTCCAGCGCTGAAACAGAATCAATATTAAATCCATCTCTTAAATTATCCTCTATTAGTTCAGGTGTAACTTCCAATTCTAGCACATCTTTGAGCATGTGAGCTATTTTTACTTCAATATATTCTTTTGTTATCATGATATTGAGTTACCTTAATTTAATTTTCTTAATGTTTTTCCAATTGAAGATGTGGGTAAATAATCTTTAATTTCTATTCTTTTTGGAATCTTATATTCTGACAGTTTTTTATGGCATAAATCAAATAATTCTGTCAGATCTGTTTTTTTATTAACTTCTACAATGGCGATAGGTATTTGACCTCTTTTTATATCTGATATTCCATACACAACCGCTTCATTCACATTAGGATGTTCTTTTAATACTGATTCAATTTCGAATGGGTTTATTTTTTTTCCTCCGACATTAATAGTTAAGTCTTTTCTTCCCACTATATGGAGTTTTCCTCCATTTTTTACTGCTAAATCTCCAGTAGGAAACCATTGACCAAAATGATTTTTTTTAGTTATTCCATTGTCAATTATATAAGAACATAACGAGTCTGTTTTAACAATTATTTCATAAGAAAACTGATCAAAATAATTGTATGTTTCACTGTAATCTAACTTTATTTCTACACCTGTTATGGGACGGTAAGGGTGCGTAGGTAATAGACTATTATGATGATTATTTTCAATCATGAGTGCACCAGTTTCAGACATTCCATATATATTGCTAATTTTAAATCCTAATAACTTAATTTTTTCTTGCTCCTTTGATTTAATATTTGAACCGCCAGATAGGGCTATTTTAATATTTCTAAATGTTTGATTGCTGTAGTTGCATAATAATCTATAATGCGTAGGCAAGCCCACAAAAATGGTATTTTTCTTTAAGATCTTTTCTAAGCTAGATACCAATATTATAGGATCTGTATATGTTATTTCACTACCAGTTAGTAGTGGAACTATCATTCCAAACATAAATCCATAAGAATGACATAATTGTGCAGAGCAAACAATTTTATCACTTTTTTTTATATCGAGCGTTGAAATTATTTGTTTTTTTTCTGTTAATATTTGCTTTTCAGTTTTTACAATTACTTTGTAATAGCCAGTTGAACCTGATGATAAAAAAACAATATCTCCAATTATATCATTTTGATATTCTATTTGATGTTTTTTATATTTAAAATAACTTATTAAATATAAATCTAAAAATTCAATATGATGAGTAGAGTAAATGAAGTTATCAATTTTAAAAGTATCATTTTCGTCATAAATAATGTATTCTGGATCAATAAATTTAACTTTATTAAATTCTTCTTCAGTCATTTTAGGATGGAAGAAAATTATTTTTGCCTTTATTTTTGATAATGCTAATACACTAATTATATGCAATGTGCTATTTAAAGAAAAAAGTCCTACGCATGTACTATTTGTAATTCCAATGTTTTTTAACAAAAAAGCCAATTCGTTTACATATTCGTTTAGTTTACCATAGGTTATGATTCTTTTTTCACTATTTATTGCAATATTATTAATGTTTTCATTAACTGTTTTTAGGAAATGTTCATACATTTATTTATTTATCCTTAAGAAATTTTTTATATAAAGTAAAAGTAATCTAGAATCATCTACTATTGTTACTTGTGAGTTTTTTTGTAATGAAATGGAGTTGCGATTCCAATTAACAAAAATAGAAGTGATATTCGTCGCTCTTGCAATTTCTATATCAGTTAATGTATCGCCAATATACAAGCTTTTTTCTTTGTTCCCTTTTAGTTCTTTAATCACTTTTATTAAGCCTTCTGTAGATGGCTTTGAGTTAATTACATCATCCGATGTTATAATGCTTTTAAAATAATCAATTAATTTTAATTTTTTTAATAAAGAAATAGTAGTATCTCTTTTTCTCCCTGTAAATAATCCAATTTTGCAGCCAGCATCGTCTAATGATATTAACATATTTTCAATTCCTGGGAAAATTTCTATTTCACATGAGTTAAGATTTTCCATGAATTTTTTTATGTAGAATTCTAAAGCATATTCACTATCCATTTTTCCTAATAAAGTAGATAGAGTTTCTCGCTCTGTGATTTTGTTTGCATGAATAATATCTAACTTGCTATGTTTTAATCCTGTTATTTCTAGTGAAGTTTCATATAGAGTTTTTAAGTGAATGTTCCATGTGTTTACCAATGTCCCATCTAAATCAAATACAATACATGATTCTTCATTTCTATTATTTATTAGCATATTTTCAGTCTATATAAAGTATCTTCTGTTTTATTAAAGTTTTAATTACATATTTATTATTTTACTGCTTACGTTACTAAGTAGTATGTGAGATGCTATCTAAATAGCTATATGGCCATCAACCAAATTCAAGTTAGTGGCATATTTTTTGATAAAAATAGTCTAAAACATATATTCTTACATTTGGCTTCTGTGTTTGCAGATTATTTTCTGCTGAGCCATGATGGTTATGTGCAAACTAGTGTCTTATCGGTTTTCAGACTTTTACTCATTCGTTGCCGGATATACAGGGTGAGAGCATGAACGTTTTTTACTCTGAATAAATGATCTTTGTTAGTAATAATGTCTTTATTTTGTACAAAATAAATATATCTGTCTGTGTAAAAAATCACTTTCAATCAATTAGCTCATTTTACTAGCATTCATGCTCTCACCCTGGCCGGATATATCAGGGTCTTACAGGTACTGGTCTGGCCGATTTTCCATCTCACTTTTCCTACGCAATTAGCGGTATTAATAAATCTAAAAACTATTTCACTTTCACTACCCTGTGATTACGACATCACTCTGGATTTTTCTTTACACGTTAATATCATCGATCTTATTTTCCAGCGCGATAGTCCGAGCTATCATATCTTTTAAGTCGCATTGTAATTCTTTACATTGTTCATCAGACAGCTTTCTTAGACTGTATGTGACTGATCGGGCGCTATGAATGAGTATTCCGCGTAAGTGTGGATCTTCATGCTTCGTTATTCCCATCAACCTGACTTTCCTTCCGTTATTGTGCTTTTTCAGTACCAACCCCAAGTAGCTAGAAAAATGACAATAATTCTCAAATGTTTTGCTATTACCTAACACGATCATTAATGCCGGATCCCCTAATGTTCCAATGGCAGGAACTCAGAAGACGGTGAATATCTTCATGTTGGGCACTGAGCTGCTCAAGGTGTTTATTCAGCGTTTTCAAACGTTGCTATTGTTTTTTTAGTTCGGATAACAACTCTTGAAATATTTGACGGCTTAATGCCACCAATTCATTCTCGTCATTTTCCAGATGCTCAGGTAAACACTGTTACACTTTATGAGTCCTTTCAGGGATGGCAATGCCATATTCCAACCCCAGTCTGAGTATCTAGTTAATCAATGTAGTTATATTTTGCATGAGACGCTGACAAACCCAATGTAAACACTAAATATCTTGTTGCTCCACCATTTTTTCCAGTACATAACGTATTCCGGGATGGCTATCAGCTTCCACACAATAGCAACAGTATTATTTTGATTGTTCTTGTCCCTCATTCTGAAAGATGTAACATATTAAGGAATAATTTATTTTACGTCATGGCTAAATTGACCGAATTGGCGGCTCCAGTAATTTGCACTGCCACAGGTTTTCATCATTATCCTTGACTGTGATTGTTGAACAATGAACATCGTGAGTTTGTTATTCGTCATAACTTTGTTATGAGTTAATTTCCAAGATGAATAAACAATATGTAACTGAAAAACTCTCTTTTCTAGAATAACTTAGATAATTTGTCCCATTGGTACCTCTTCATATTTTTCTGATGTATTTGGCATGGCTCACTGAAGCCAATTTGGGGAGATATCCATTTCATTATGACTAAGATTTCATTTTTCTTATAAATATAAATTATATATTCTTATCTTCTGCCTTAATTTTTGATTCGAGAATAGTTGCCGATTTTAAATATACAGCACAAGCTGATTCAATAAGAGGCAAGGTAAAGGCTGCCCCTGATGCTTGTCCTAATCTCATACCTAAATCTAATAAAGGTGACTTTTTTAATTCCCTTATTATATATTTATGTCCCGGCTCTGCAGATAAATGAGATATAATCATGTATTCAGATACAGCTTGCGACATTTTATAGGCAAGAAAAGCAGCGACACTACTAATAAAACCATCAATTACAATAGGAATCTTATTAATAGCAGCTCCCAGTATAATGCCCACAACGCCAACAATTTCATATCCTCCTAATTTAGCAAGAATATCTATTGGATCCTCAAGGTTAATTTTATTTATAGCTAAACTTTTTCTTACAATATCCTTTTTTATTTTTTGAGCATCTATGCTTATTCCAGTGCCTTGCCCGACTGTTTCATCAGGAGAAATATTACATAAAAAGCTTGTAATTGCACTAGCTGATGTAGTATTTCCTATACCAATCTCTCCTACAGCTAATATATTACTGCTATTAATAATAGTATTAGATGAAACAAGTTTAATCCCACTCAAAATACCTCTAATGACAGTGTTTCTGTCCATTGCAGGTCCTTGAGATATATTATTTGTAGAGTACCCTAACTTCATGTTAATGATATTATTATGAGGGCTAATAATATCACTAACTCCCATGTCTATAGAGATTAACTGTGCTCCTATAGTATTGGCAATTGCGTTAATAGGAGCTTTCCCTTCAGAAATTTTAAGTAATAATTTACTTGTAACATTTGATTTAAATACAGATACACATTCATTCGCAACTCCATGATCTCCCGCCATAACTATAATTGTTTTTTTGAAATTATGTGGGTCTATATCTTCCTTTATCGCCAGAACTTGTTTGGTAATTATATCTAGTTTACCTAAACTATTAGATATTTTCAACGAGTTTGCTTCTTTTAGCATAATCCTCCTTTTAGCCATGTGATCTATAGGTTGGATTTTTTTTAGATAACTATTTAATTCATCTTCTTTTATCATCAAATACCTCTATTATTTTCAGTCAGTAATTTATTACATATGTACATTATTTTTTTTATAAATAAATCATTGTTGAATTTTTTTTGTGCTCTTTTTTTTGCATTTTCAGCCATTTTATTGGTTGAATTTGGTTCTTCAATAAGCCGTAACATTCCATGAAAAATATCTATTGGATTCAAAGTTCGCTTTTCATTTTCTATATATACGGGCACTTTTATTCCATCTATATTATCTCTAATAAGCTCATTTAGTGAATCTACTCCAGAACAAATAATAGGTTTACCTATTCCCATTAGTTCTGCTGCAACATAACAAAAAGATTCCCATATTGATGGGATAACTCCAATGTCTGCCACTTTAAAATATTTTAATACGTCGTCTCTTGGCATATTACCTAAAAATTTAACCTCTTCTTCTAAATTTAGTTGATTAACCAAGCCTTGTAGGTAAGTCAATTCTGGACCAATGCCAATAATGATCAATTTTACATTGGAAATTTTTTTCTTTAATAAATAAAAGGCTTCAATCAAATAATTCATTCCTTTTACAGGTACTAAACGGCCACATGAAACAAACAAAATATCTTTTGTGGAGGATAACTTTTCCCTTATTTCAAGATGCTCATTGTTAGTTAATTCGGTCATTTCACTAGGTATAATTCCCAAGTGAACAATACTTTGATTATTAATGCTAATTTCATACTTTTCATTTATACTATTAGAAAGGGAACTGCTAACAAAAATATTATAGTCGGATAGTCTCAATGATTTCTCCTCTAGAGAGAATAAACTATAATGATTCGCGGATATTGAATTTGAAACCATATGAAATTTATTTTTATCATATGGTGTTATTTTTCTAAAATCCTGAGATAAGATATTAATAATAGGACAATTGTATATTTTGGAAATAACCTTTGCTTCTGGAAAACAAAATAAATCTGGTAATAATATTATACTGGGGTTCCCTACATTTTTTATTAAATGTTTTATGCCTTTTAAAATTCTATGATGAGATTTTATAACAGAATCTGATAGATCAGAATAGCTGGTGTATATATCTTCATTTGCCACTCGATAAATGTGAAGATTATTATTCTGTTCATAGGAATCAGTCATTCCTGTGGTGTTTGTTATAACTGCTACATCTCCATCTATTAATGATGAAATACCTTCAGCCAAAGAGCATGTAACTGTGCTAATTCCACCTATAGTAAATGGAGGATATTCCCTGGATAAGATAAAAATAACCATTTCTTTTTTATTCATTAACTAATTCCTTTCATTTTAGCCATTTTATAAATGTGGATGGCTGTGATGCATTTCTGGAGATTTTGAATAACCCAATGTTTTTCTATTTAGTCTCTTGATTCTATTTTTAAGGGGAATATTTTTATATTCGATACACTAAATGAAATTTTTTTCTGAGGTATTCATGAGCAAGATACTGTGAACATTAAAATTATTCTATGCCAAAAAACAAATTTAAATTGGGATAATTTCTTAAGTGGCTTTTGGTATCATTTGCTGAAGGTATGCACAATAATGGGTTTCAGTTGAGATTCCCAAGCATACCATAACCAACGTTACTGTTTTTATATAATCAGGGTTGCAACTTTCTTCCTTATGTTCGTACTAAATAATTTTTAAATTGCCATCTATCATCTTCAGTCATATTTTCTTCATTATTTGTAGGGGACCAATCACTAAATGATTGATATATTGGAGATATGTATGGCTCAGCGATTGATAAAATATCTTGATATGGCAAATCTTCAGTCTCACAGTATCCTTGTTTGGGATTTGTTAAACACCAAATTATAGCAGAAATGACTCCACCAATTACCTGCATGGTTGTTGCGTTATGACCTGGTACAATTTGCCTAGCTCTGTGAATATCCACTTGTGAACCATACCAGAAAGTTTTTCTATTATGTCCCATAAGCAGAATTCCTAATTCATCAGAACCAGTGATAATATCATCTTTAATAATCTTTGCTTTCGCATGAGGTGTCCAATTACTCATCATATATTCATGTATGCTAACAAAAGCATCCGGTGCAGGTAGGTAGGCAAATTTGACCGTTGGACGATAAACAACAGCAGAATCTTCAAAAACGGTAAAGTATTGACTTAAGGTAACGCACTCACTGTGAGGCATTAAATAACCATAGATCTGACCGCCGTCAGGTAACCATGATTTCACAACGATATCACAGCCATATCTGTGAAAAAATAAAGCATTTTTAGAACCAGTATTGTGCGTTATGGCATGAGAAGGTAAAGTTTTTTCATGGGTACCCCAACCTAGTTCGGCTAGTGAAGTAGCTTCATCCATAAAAGCTTGTACACTCCATGTGTTTCTGAACTCATCAATCGGTTTTGGGGAGTGGGAAATCTGGGTATCCCGTTCACTGATATGAATAACTTTTACCGAACATTTTCTGGCAAGTTCAGCCCATTGCTCCCTTGTTTCAGGAGCTTGTTTAAAAATACCCAAATGTTTTGCTAACTCAACAAGTGCAGCTTTAGTAAGGTGATTGACAATACCTGGATTCGCGCCGTGATTGGTGATAGCAGTCGGACTATTTTTCTCCCATCTTTTTGAAACCTCTCTTGCCCTATTATGTAACGCATATAATGTTTGATGCTGCATATCTCCCATTTCTTCTACTTGATCTTCAGCCCATATTTCAAAGCTGCTATCCACGTACAATAATCCTTTACTGTGCGCAAATTCCATAATATCAATAGCATCTACGGAGCAAGTTAAGTTGACTAATAAATCCCCACTAAAAAAATAATGTTCAAGAGTTTTCTTATAATTTTTCTTAGTTAGCTTATTACATGACACATATTGATACCCCTTGTTTACTATTTTTTCAACATCTTGCTCAGTAGCTTCACCAGGTTCAATTACTATTATATTTTCAGGAGGTAAAATGACATGATTATTAATAACATCAATTAGGCATTGTGCAACTGTGCCAAAACCAAGAACTAATATTTTTCCATCAAACTGAATAACATTCTCCACGATTATCTCCTGTGATAAGCACAATAAATACGCAATATTTTTTATCGACTACTGATACATCAATGGGTAGGATTGACGCAATAATTGCAACATGGACTGTATAGGATTCAATTGGTGTCATCTATTTAAAACCTTCTTAGGCTTTATATCCGTATATGGACTCCCGTATACGAGTAAGAGAAATGTATTTGATTGAGGTCATGACTGAGCCCATACATTAGGCTTCTTTTTACAGGCTTTCCCCGCATATGTAGTGATGTATTTCAGCTATAAACAGTGCTATCCTTTTATCTAATGCACTAAATTTAGGAATAATATCTAATGACATAAACATAATTTATGTGTGTAACATATCTATTGTTAATAATTTAATCTATATTTTATTTGTTTCAAGAATAGCTACCGCCTTGAGTTTTATTTCTCAATATGATTATGTGTTTTTTAATATAAACTACATAATAATTTGATTATAAATTTTATTCGGAGAACTTTCTAACATAAAGAAAGTTTTTTTCAAAGGGAAATAATAATTAAAAATTAATTTTTTGTGACTAAAGTCAAATTCCAATTAAATATTGGAAGAAAAAATATAACATTAGATTATTACTATTGGCTTAATAATTATTACGACAATAGTAATATTAAATAATAAAACTATTGGCCTCGTATTAAATTAGTTGATTTATGTGAATATAATATCACGTTAGTCAGGAAGTGGTCATATACTAATGAAATGGATACCTTCCCAAACCGGTTTCAGTGTGCCACTTCAGGGTGGATCGGGAATACTGTTATACATCTGTTAAAGCCGTTAGAGCCGTTGCTTTTAAGTAATTTACTACGCCCCCAAGACAAGAATCTGGAAACATTACAGAAAATACTGGGAGATTTAGGGGTTGCGTTGAATATTAATCATCAATGTCACATCACATGTGATATGTACACTAACTTTATATTAGATGGTGATAATGTTAAATATTATTTATATAAAAACTCCCGTAGCTTGAAAGGGAGAGCAAGCATTGTGGTATATCTGCGTACCTTTGGAAACGGATATCGTCAGTGAATAACTCTAACGAGGTTGGCGATGAAGGTTCTTTAAACTTAAAGAATACCTCGAAAGGGTGTTTTATATTGTTACTCAATTGCATTGAACGTTGAACTATGCACTTACTTTTTATATTAGCATCAGGCCATGTCCTCATTTAGCTTTTGCCTCCTCATGTATGTCAGTCATTGACGGGGAAATTTGGTCACTCTGTATTTTCCTTTCATTTGCGGGTATACTGCCGCTCCGTTTTTATAGATTGATCTTTAGATGATAAGAAAACTACTATTATTGTCAGTACTTGTTATGGCAGGTTGCTCTACTGGCAGAATACCGACAGATAATCTTTCATCACTCAACAATAATGAATTGTGCCGCACTCTTGGTGACAATTATATTAATAGCACAGAATTATTTAAGGCTATGAATGAAGTTTTCGATCGTGTTGGCTCAATAGATATTCAGGAATGTAAAGCCATTGCTAATGAGGTTAAGCTCACTGAAATTTCTCTTAGAAATATGCAATGGCAAAATAATATAAATAGCATGAATACTAAGTTCATGGAAGATGCAATGTAAATAATCAAGTCACAGAAAGGATTCTAATATTTATGCGCTCTTTATTGAGCGCGAATATAATTAACTAATTCAATCATATTATGGTTTATTGCTGGCTCTTTTGTTCAGTTTCCTGTTCCATCGATAGAAGATGGTGTTTTTTTAATACAGCGTGAGCAATGATCCCACCGATCAATCCCCAAAACGCGGAACTGATACCCAATAAATTTGCCCCTGATGCTGTGATCAGAAAGCAGATAATGGCAGCATCTCTTGTATACTGATCCTTGATTGCTTGATGCAAACTATTTGTAAAAGTACCAAGCAGAGCTAATCCAGCTAAAATTTTTATTAATGGAATTGGAAAAGCGTCGAACAAATAGAAAATGGCTCCGCCAAAAATGCCTGCTAGCAGATAGAAAAAACCAGCACTGACTGCGGCAATATATCGCTTATTCGGATCTGGATGAACATCTTTTCCCATGCAAATGGCTGCCGTAATAGCGGCAATACAAATACTGAATCCACCAAAAGGTGCCAGAATTATTGTCATCAACGATGTCCAAATAAGTAATTTGGATGCACGAGGAGGATATCCCGCCGCCTGTAAGGTAGCGATTCCCGGTGCATTTTGTGATGCCATCGTGACGATAAAAAATGGAATGCCTACGCCAATAAGTGTGGTTGCGCTAAAGTGCGGCATAATAAATTCAGGTATGGAAAATGTAATGTTTTTACCCACCAAATTTAAATCACCGTTGAAAATACAGATAATCAAGCCAACCACCAGCGTCGAGATGATGGCGTATAACGGAAAATAGCGGTGGAAAATTAAGTAAACAAGTAGCATGGCACTACAAAGCCAAAAATTGACTTGTAGCATTTCAAATGCCTCCAAACCAAAGCGGAGTAATATCCCGGCAAGCATTGCCGCCGCTATGGTATGTGGAATGTAGTTCATTAATTTAGCAAATAGTCCGGTGATACCGCATATCAACATTAATGCCGAAGCAAAGATAAAAATACCGATGGCTTCATTAACGGAGGTATCTGGAAAGTTTGTCGCCAATAATGCAATTCCCGGTGTTGACCAAGCTGTTAAAATGGGCGTGCGGTAATAGAGTGACAACCCAATTGTCGTGACTCCCATTCCTACACCGAGCATAACCAGCCAAGCACCTATTTGTACTGGTTCGACACCGATTGCCGTCACGGCTTGGAGAATTATCGCAACTGAACTAGCATAGCCAACTAATACCGCAACAAACCCTGTGATGAGTGTTACTGGTGAGAAATCCCTAAAAAATGATAGCCTAAGCATAAGACATTACCTATCGGACGTTATAACGGACGATGGTGAGAATAACATCGTCCGTTATAACGTTCAATCATGAATTTATTTCTTTTGAGAAAGCACCAATGAGTGATATCACATCGAAAATTGCTGAAAAATTTAAAATATTAAGAGCTTCCCGCGGGTTAAGCCTCAGTCAGGTGGCGAAATTGACGGGAGTCAGTAAGGCGATGCTTGGGCAAATTGAACGTGGTCAATCAAGCCCGACGATTTCGACGCTGTGGAAAATCGCGACAGGCTTTAATATTGCTTTTTCAACTTTTTTAGAAGGAGCGTCTCCCCAATCTCAGCCTGTATTGCACCGATTTAATGAATTACCGATCTTTGAACAAAACAACTCAGGCATGCGTGTAACGCCACTGATACCTTTTGATGACGAACTTTTTACTGATTTACTCAAAATAGAATTAATACCGGGTGCTTCAAGTGAATCTTCTCCGCATGAATTCGGAGTGATAGAGCATGTTATTGTACTCAGTGGAGAGTTAGATCTCCGTCTTAATGACACTTGGCATAAAATTTCAGCGGGTGAATCCATGCGTTTTCATGCTGATTGTCACCATGCTTATGCTAATTCAGGAGATGAAACAGTGATTATCCATGACCTCATTCACTATCCTCATAATTGACATTTGCCATGGAAAATAAAGAGTATGAAAAATCAGGTATTGGTGTATTACTACACCAATACCTGAATACAATAAAAACCGAAATGGAATACGAGGTTAATATCTTATATTAAGATATAATACGGTTCGTATTTCCAGTCTTTAGCATCTGTGATTTCTCCTGTTTGTGGTTCTATAATTTTAACTTTTAGTTCAGGGGTGATATATATGTTAACGGCATGTGCAGTTTTTTTAGTATTCCCCAATATCATCCCAATTGCATATCCATAAATTTCTTTATCTGCATAGGCTTCTTTACTGGCTTGTGCTTTGTATACAAGGCTAAAGTCATCACAATCAAAAACTTGTTTTCTATATGTGTAATTTTTCAGTCCTGACTTTTTGTATATATCTTCCGCTTTTTTGTCTGAAACTAATCTGTAGAATGTATCTATAGTTCGTAGGTTTGCTAAATTGAATTGAATTTTTGGCCAGGTTTTTTCTAGTAAGGTTTTTATGAGTCTTGCTTTAATAAAATGGGGATGAAGAGTAAATAGACTGTATTTCTTATGGGATGCGGTTAGCCAAGCCCATTGCTTAGATTTATCATGAGTATGACTGAATAAAAACATTTCTGTTCCCTGATTATTCCAAATGAGTCTATATTTCCTCATTCCATCTTCCGTTTTGACATACTCTTTTTTGAGTGATATTCGTTTATCCTCTGGGGAGGAATTAGGCGTATCCCAGCATATTTTAGTGGTTTCTTCAGATATATCATAGGCATACATGAAGAACCTTTTTTCTTGGTATGAGCCGGTCACTCTCATTGGATTTCCTGGTGTTTTCAGAGTCCTCAGTTTTAATATGATAAAGGCATAAGAATATTTTTCTGATCCCATATATGCGCGCTTTTTATCATATTCTATATCATCGATACATAGGGCACGTTTATGATCATCTATAATGAGATATGAAACGTGAGGGTTTATTTTATCTTCGGGAGATACAGGGTCATTCTCCATGATAAAATCGGATATGCAGGGTGTTTTAATTATTTTGTCTTTATTTTCCATAACATAGTTACCTTATTTTTTATATTGGTTACCTCAAACACAACCTGTCAATTAGTTAAACAAGAGTGATGAATGGAAAACATCAGATTTTATGTCACAAAGGAGTGCTGAGATGGTATTCAATTTTTAGTGTAGACGTAGTTTGAATACTTCGCCAGAGTGGGGACGTATTTTAACGTCTGTTGGGATAGGTATTAAGTCACCCATAGGGTGACTTATTTCAGTAAGAAAATACGAATGAAGATTTAATATATTAACAGTGAATAACGGTGTTAATCATTTATTTTCAGTGAATTAGTATATTCAACTGGCACCCAGGTATATCCTTGTGCATCTTTACGGATATGTCCGATACCAGGGAAAGGTAAATGTGCAGCACCAATTAACCATTTTTCTTTTGCAGCTTTTTTGAAAATAGCTTTACGTGCTTCAACGGCTTTATCATTATTTATATCATATTCTATAGCAACTTCAGGGTGCATAAATTGCACTGAATAGGAGTGAACAATATCGCCCCAAATCAGCATGTTGTTTTTACCAGAGTGTAATTTAAATGATGTATGGCCTGGAGTATGGCCAAAAGTTGATATTGCTTCGATACCAGGAATGATGTTATCTCCGTTTTTGAAGGTACGGAATGCGTTTTTAGCAATATAGGGCGCCAGCGCATCTTGGACCATTTTGAAAATAGCGCGCTTTTCTTCAGGGGCAGCAGCCATAGTTCCAGGATTCAACCAGTAATCTTTTTCTTCTTGAGAAACGTAGACAACGGCGTTAGGGAATGCCATTTTCCCATCTGCGGAAGCGATACCACAAGAATGATCGGGGTGCAGATGTGTAAGCAATACTGTTTTTACCTCTTCCGGTGAATAGCCTGCGGCACGGATATTATCCATGGCATTTCCCATCGTAGGGCCAAAACATTTGCTTGAACCCGTATCAATTAATACCAACCCCTCTTTGGTATTCGTGAGGTAGGCATTTACCGCTGTCTGAACGCCATTCTTTCCTTCAACAAGGAACATGCGAGCAAGCAGCGTCTGAATATCTTTTGCTCCAATGTCTTTCAGTAATGCGGAGGGAATATAAAGATATCCATCATAAATAGCGGTAACTATAAAATCCCCAACCATTTGATGATAGTAACCCGGTGCCTGATTGATGATTTGGTCAGTTGATTTTGCAAAAGCCGTTGGTATTGCTGAAGTTACGACAGTAGTAAGAGCCAGTGTAATAGCAAGATGGGATGCTTTAAAAATGTTTTTCATTAAATGCTCCTGATAAATGAGGATGAATTAATGCTGTCATATTTGTTGGATCTGTTAGCTTTATTTAAATAGTTGAGTAAAGTTTCCAGATAATTTCTTTTACAACGGATAAAAAAAACTGCCAAGTTCATCAATGTAATAGATTAAATATCAATGAGTATATAATTATGTTTGTAATTATATTATTTTTTGTGGGTGTTAAAATGGAATTGTTTCTATTTTTAACTGTACTTAATTTTTCACTCAGCCTGCTCTTTAGTGATTTATTAGGGCACGAAAAATAGACTGAGTGATGTTGAAAAATATAATTAAAAGCTATTATATTCAGGAGCAGACATCCGTAGAAATTTCGCTGGCGAAATTATCTGTTGTTTTAACTACAGCGTCTTCATCGACAAAGATCTGAGTTCCCGCTGTCAGGCTGGCAGTGATTTGGGGAATATGGCAGAGAGAAGCAGATGCTCCCATACTTAAATTCACTTTGGCGGAATTGGCACTGAATTTCTGAGCGCTTTTATTAAATACAGCCCCCATTTCCAGAGTAAGATCAAGGTACTTGGTTTTACCTGCAACATCAATTTTGCTACCCATTTCACCTGAAACTGCCAGATTTTCACTATCGACGGCACAAGCGTCCACTTGCGTTTTTACCCCGGATTTAGTGGATAAATTCTTCAGTGGCTTGTCAGTGTATAGCGTAATTTTAACGCCTGAGGTGAGAAAATTATCTTCTTTAGCCGCTTCGTTAATCAGATTAAGTGTATCGTTATCACGACTGATATTGAGTTTATTGATGGAAGATTGCGTTCCTTTGGCTTTTAATGAAGGCGTTGTCGCGCATTTTATTGTTAAAGCAATACCATTTTGCACGTTAACAGAGGTGAAACTCTGTATCTCAATGGTTCTTTCTGCTGCTATTACGGAAGGTAATGCAGTTCCTGAAATTAATGCTACTAAAATTGCCATCTTTTTCATAAAAATACCTCTATGAGTAGGGATAATATTTATAATTTGAACAAAAGATTAGAAATAACTTCAAAATATTCCTTAAAAAGAATTCCATATCTTAAAACTAAATTTTTTAGAGCCTGTCTCTGATTAATAGCTATGTGACTTTCTAAAGCTTTTCCAAAATAATTGCCCCAGTTCCTTTTTCTCCCAAAATATCATTCGGGTTGCGTAAAGGGCAGTCTGTGAGTGAAAGGCAGCCGCAGCCGATACAGCTATTTAAATCATTGCGTAACCGGGTCAATATCTTGATGCGTTTATCCAACATATCCCGCCATTGTGAAGAAACTATCTGCCATTGTTCTGCGGTCAAATTACTGTTGGGAGGGAACTGACATAAAACGGCCTGAATTTCTTTAAGGGGTATCCCGGTACTTTGAGCAGCCTTAATAATCGCAAGATAACGCAGGACAACGGAAGGAAAACGACGCTGATTGCCGTGGCTGCGTGAACTTTTGATTAGCCCTTTTGCTTCATAAAAGTGAATCGCTGATATCGCGACTCCACTGCGTTTTGAAACTTCGCCAATGGTCAAGGCGCGATTGAAATCAATGTGTTTATTTTTTACCATCTCTATTGACCTCAAGTTAACTTTAGGTCTTATAGTGCAACGTTGCTGTGTCTGTCAACTGGCAAAAATCAGGAAAATTGATTATGCAACGTTTCATTGAAAATGCGCTTGAGAGCAATTTTTATCATTTCATTTAGTTATGATAGTGCGTGCGTCTCAGAAAACGTGGCTATTAAACAGAAATCAATATCATCACTTTGTTCAAAAGGCGTTATGTCTGAATTTGGTGTAGGCCGTTTCCAGAGTGTGACAAATTGACCTTGTTTATTGGGGGTGATCTTACCTTGACGAAATACGATCGACTTCCCGTTTAGTTGAAAGCGTATGGCACTATAATCACGGCTTTCTGTTTCACAATAAGGAGTGCTGCCTAGTTGAAACCCTGAGGGGAGTAGGAGATAGTCTTTAATTTCAGTAAAAACATCGGGGAGGTTATTTTTGTTTGATTTTAATGAAGTCAATTTATATTTCTCCTAACCTTTATAAACAAATCAGTAAAGCCATTGTATTTTAGTTATGTTCTGGCTTTATTCTATATAAAATTCAGCAAATCATGTCTTTTAACCATGATTTTCTGATAGTAGTGGTAAATTTTTTCATGAATCAAATTCATCAATAATTATTCAGATTTGGAAACTTTTAATGTCATAATGGCATGTAAACTATTCGTAATTAAAGCAATGAGAATAATACTTCCACCGATAAATGTATAAGCACTAGGAATGTCGCCAAAGGTAATCCATATCCAAATTGGGCCAAGAACTGCTTCTAACAGTAAGAAAAAACCCAGATGAGGGGAGGGTATTAGTTTTGAAGATTTAGCTATCAATGTAAGGGCTAAAAATACTATTACAGATCCTTCTATTAAAATTAAAAAAAACTTGGATAATGAAATGGCGAAGTTAATATCAAAATAAAAATATAACAATACAGTGGAAAATATTGCTCCAATAGAAGGGGTTAAAGATAGATCTTTTTTACTAACCCGGCCAACGACGAAAGCAGCAGCCATAGACATTGCTGTCAGTAAGGCAGTAATATCCCCAATGGATACAGAAAGACTCGTTTGGGAACCAAACATTACGATAGTTATCCCTACTATAGAAATAACAAATGACAATACCGTTATGCGGCTTACAATCTCTTTAGTAACAACCCATGAAAATATAGCGGCCCAGAGTGGAGCCGTGCTGATTATAAACAACATATTTGAGATGGATGTTGTCATTGCAGAGATCGGAAATAATACTGATGATAAACCGTAGAAAAAAGAAGCAAGGAGAAAATCCTTATTATATACTACCTCTTTTTTAATTTTATTTTTCCCTTTAAAAAAAGAAAATACAATAATTAATATCATTGGCAGTGACATGGAAAAAGAACGCCAAAATGCAATTTGATCTGGGCTGAAATTGATAGCTCGTATAAAAACAGTATCAAAACTTAGAGTGATTCCACCTAAAAGGGCACATAGGTAACCTATTTTGGCAGTATGGTTTACAGTATTCATAATAATCCTTGTATATATTTAATTAATTGTGAGTTACAATTAATTGGCTCTGAGTTGATATTACCATTTTTATAGCAACTGAATCTATAACTCATTTCCCCTATTTTTTTCATAGTTATAACGGAGTTTCTATTGTAAGGTGTATTGTCTAAATTAAAATTAGACTGAAAAATAACAAATGGAGTTTTTGAGTTTAATGGAGTGATACATTTAAAACCTATTTCTTCTAATTGATTTATCTCGTTATCGATTAAGCTGAAGTAAGCAACATTAAAAATTTGGGGATCGTTTTTTAATTTAACTAGTGTATCATTATACGTTCTAATATTAACTGTACCTGATTCAGATATTCTTGCTATTTTTGATATCTCTGGGTAATGATTTTTATCTTGAACACAAAGAACGCCTAAACCAGCCTGAATAGCCAGATGTTTATGTAATGGAAAAAATAGTATCTTAGAGGACGTGGCAATTTTATGATACCATATAGTACCTATAGATTGAGCTGCATCTAAAACAAAATCAGATTCTTTTAATGAGCAAATTGCTCCTGTTTGTGGGTCGATATGTGTTAATAATGGAATAGAGTGTGAAAAGGGAATTGTTGTAATATTATTAAATGGAGCGTAGCAACCTTCTCTAATCGATATAGAGACAGAATTCATATTTAGCCCATAGATTACATTCAGTAAACAATGAGTGCTATTATTCAATAGGAATATTTCTTCATGTTCGAGCTGTAAATGCTCCCTAAGATTTTTCTTTATTTCTTTCCGAATAATGTTGACTTTTTTATAGTAGTTATCATTACCCTTATCTTTAGAGGTAAATGCTAAAAGTTTTGAATTTATCGCTGAATCATCTAGGAAGTTCATTATTCTATCAAGCCGATTTTTTTGAGTTTTGGGATAATGGCCTCTTTAAAAATATTTCCTATTTGCATTTTTTCGGCGTCTTTTGATGTGATCCACCTTAAATCAGCGATTTCTGAACAGGGGGAAGGGATTCCTTTTATATCAATTAACCATGAATTAATTTCAATGGGTTCATTTTCAAAAACAGATTTTGAGTAATCGACGCTAAAATGAATAGGGTTGACAAATGTGACACCAATTTCCTCTTGTATTTCACGAAGTAAACATTCAATCTGAGACTCATTACTTTCAATTTTACCACCGGGTGATATATATATGGAGGTTTTATGTTTCCTAACTACAAGTAACTTTTTATTCCTGATAACTATGGCAGCGCATTTTCTTATCATAAAACCTCCATCATATTTAGTTTACTTTTAACAACATTCTTCCACAGCCTTGACAACAATACCACCAGTAAGGAATTCAATTATATCCCTGCATTTACTTTCTTTTCTCTTTAGATAGTCAAGGATGGTTTCGTCAGAAGCTGGTGTGAAGCTATCGGCGAAAATTGAAATTCCTTCTAAAGATTTAGTAGAGATACCTGCTTGCAATAAACGATATTTTACATCGTCTTGTGATTGGGCAAATTCGTATATGGGGCTATTGTATTCAATGCCATATCCTTTCATAAACTCGACAAAATACTCTTTTGCTATTAGCCTTTGCTCAGGAAATTCTTTCTGATAATGAGTGATTCCATCATTAATAATTTTGATTCCATGTCGCATACAGTAGTCAATAATGTGTGCATGAATTGCAATTTTTTCACCAAGAAGAACGAGGTTTTTTTTATCTTTTAGTATATCATCTTCTAAAGTTTCAATGGCTAGAGTGCGAAAAGATCCGCTTATATCTTCAATCTTATGCGAAACGACAAGATCGCCGAATCTGTCTTTTAGCTCTTGTACTCGGTGGTTAAGAATTCCTCTGTGTAGCGAACAACCACTGCTGGCTGTAAATAAATGCACTGGAACGCTTTTTAGCATTAGATGTACTGCGACTAGAGTGCTGTCCCGTCCACCTGTAAACATGACTAATTGAGCTTGCTTATTCATTTTTTATTCCTTGTTTTTTAATTTGCTATAATTTCCGGTATAGGGTTTGTGGTAAATCAATTGAGATTATTTTCTAAAATAAACTTTTTGGAAAAATTTTTCCTTCATTCATTGTTTCTACTGTTCTGTTTAAGTATGTAAATATTTTTTAGAAGTGATTTTGAAGCTTTGATTGTTTTTGAGCTGCCTTGTGAGAGAACCTCTATACAAATAATTATAATGTAATATATCAAGATTATTACATTTTGAAATTTTTACTTCATTTGATATTTATTATTGAAAATCAAATAGACGTAATAACCTTATTCCAATCTACTATAAGCAGCAATAATATTATACAAAACAGATGGAATATAAAATATACGCTGATCTAGGTCACATATTCAAAGTGTTGTTCTTTGTATATACTCTCTATTTTCAATGCGGAGAGAAACCTCAAATGGCAATGTTGCGCCTGCCAGGCCGGAATAAAATAACTCCCTATCCAAAAGAACAGGGAGCCATGCTGGAGAGAATAAACTTACTTAATTAAGATAAAGTGTTAGCGCCATGCCGGGTTTCATTTCTTTGATTTTGATGTTTTTATTCCAACTCATCAGATCATTAATATTCACGCCGTGGTGTTTGGCGATGCTAAAAAACGAATCACCTTTGCGTACATGATAAGTAACAGGGCTGCTGTTATCGATTTTCAATACCTGCCCAATCTTGAGTCGATGAGCTGTTTTCAAGTTGTTCAATCTTTGCAACTCTTTATGAGTTGTATTGAAGCGTTTTGCAATCGCTGACAGTGTATCTCCGGCACGAACCTTATATTGGCCTTGTTGCTGTAGCTGGTGAGTATTGTGAGCGACAGACAGCCGAATATTTTTCAAAACGCTTTCATCAGTTAATGAAGTCTTAAACTGGTTAACGCTCTTTTGTGGCAGCATGATGTAATGCGGCCCATGAGGGGAAGTCATGCCTTGTTTATAACCCGGGTTATATGCCCTGATTGATGACAATGATAATCCAGAGAGTTCAGCCGCTTGTGACAACGTGATTTGTTGCCCTACCTCAACCTTAGCCAATGCTTTCTGGTTGTTAGGTTTTGGCAACTTGAAAGCATATTTTTTGTCATGACGGATAATGTTACTTAGCGCCAATATTTTGGGAACGTAGTGCATTGTTTCACGTGGCAGCGACAATGACCAAAAATCAGTTGGCTTTCCTTTTGCCTGATTATCTTTGATTGCACGTATCACCCGGCCTTCACCACTGTTGTAAGCAGCGATGGTGAGTAACCAGTCTCCATTGAACCGCTTGTTCAGATACTCAAGCATATCAAGTGCGACTGTTGTTGAAGCTGCAATATCGCGTCGGCCATCGTACCATTTATCCTGCGTCAGGCCGTAATGGCGGCCGGTACTTGGGATAATCTGCCATAAACCAGCCGCCTGGGCATAAGAGGTGGCATGGGGATTAAAAGCACTCTCCACTATGGGCAGCAGAACCAGTTCCATTGGCATATTTCGTTCGTCAAGCTGCTCAACTATCCAATAGATGTACGGTTCTGCCCGTAACGTCACATTTTGGAGATAGCTCTTGTGTTTCAGGTAGTCATTTTGTTGTTCGCGCACCCTGCTGTTATCAGGAATGTCCATCTTCAACTCATCACGGATATGTCCCCACAAATCTTGTTGGGTTGTCGGACTCACCTTCCAGTTTGCAGAATCCTCTGGCTCTGCAATACCGTCTGTTTTCTGATTCGTCGAAGACATCTTCTGTACATGCTGCTGGGAAGGAGTCTTTTGTTGCAGACTCGATTGACAACCGGCAAGCAGAACAGAGGCGAATAAGATCGCTTTTGTCTTCATGTTCTCTTTTGATGTTTGCCTAAAAGGTGAGCGATGATACTGACCAATCACGCAGAAGACAACCCAACAAAATTAAAATTGATCTTTATAAGTTCTTAACTGCTGAAAAACAGAAGAAAGTGGCATTGAATTCGGTTTGATGCCGATATTTTTTTGTAAATCAATGTGGTGACAATTTAAGAAAACATTGATTTTTTTCTCTGTTTGTAAAGTTGTGGGAACTGTTGCCTGATGATTTTCACGTAACTTAAGTATCTTTTTAGCATAATCATGAATAGTTTGATTTTCAGGTAATACTGTTTTTGCAAATGCCATATTTGCTGCGGTATATTCATGAGCACAACAGATCAATGTGTCATCGGGTAACGATGAAATTTTCGCAAGGGAAGAGAACATCTGTTCGGCTGTACCTTCAAATAACCGCCCGCAACCGCCAGAAAAGAGCGTGTCTCCACAAAATAGATAGGGGGCCTGATAGAATGCAATATGACCAAGTGTATGGCCTGGCAATTCCATAATACGGAAAGAAAACCGTTTAATCTCAATAATGTCATTATCATGAACAATATGGGTTGCCCCTTTGTTTTGTGTTTCTTCAGGGCCATATACAGGTAATCCGGGATGTTTTATGAGCAAACCCGGCACACCGCCAACATGATCATGGTGATGGTGTGTTAGCAGTATCGCCAAAGGAATAAGTTGATTTGCTGCTAGAATGTCAATGACAGGCTGTGATTCTGCGGGGTCGATAATGACACAATGCTTGTCTTCATCACAAAGTAACCAAATGTAGTTATCTGAAAGGGCAGGGATCCTGATAAGCTCCATTGTATGCCTCATTTTCGTAGTAGGTTTATCATAGATTGAAAGGAAGATGACATGCGTTCAGCACGTTCGATCAAACAAATAATCCCTCCTGTTTCTTGGGTTGAGTTACCGTGGGGAGAATATTACCGTGTTGCTCTGGAACGTCAATTGGAACTGTGGTGGCCAAAAATGTTTGGCTTTCATTTGTTGAAAGTCGGCAACTTAAGTGCGGAAATTGACAGTCGTTCCTGTTTGATAAGCCATCAGGTCAACATCGGATTACAGGGGGAAAATATGAATGTGATAACTGATCCCCATTATCTTCCTTTTGCAGCTAAATCTGTTGATGCTTGTTTGTTGGCACATATGCTGACTTATAGCATTGATCCTCATTGGTTGTTGAGGGAAGTGGATAGAGTGATGATCGATGATGGTTGGTTGATTATCAGTGGTTTTAATCCGATAAGTGTATTAGGGGTAAGAAAAATAGTTGCGCCCATCTGCCGTTGGCAGCCTTGCCGTGCCCAAATGTTTTCTATGTTTCGTCAATTGGATTGGCTTCGCCTTTTAAACTACGAAATTGTTCATCATGCTAATTTTCATGTTTTGCCATGGCAAAGCAGAGGGCATTTTTATAACTCAATTGAATTGATGTTTGGGTGTTTGAGTGTCATTATTGCCCGCAAGCGGACAATCCCCCTGACGTTAAACCCCATGCGGGCAAGGTTGTTGAAACCGAAATTCAGTAATGCGTTAGGGGCGGTGAAAAATTTTCACCGACGCCATTAATTAACAGGTTAATTTTCACTTTCTATATAACCATTATCAGTTTGAGTAGGGCTATTAGCGGCTGTGCGGGCAAGTTCATCACATAACTCATTTTCCCGATGCCCCGCATGGCCTTTGACCCACCTCCAGTCAACATCATGGTGAGAGATGGCTTCATCGAGTCGCAGCCAGAGATCAACATTGATGACAGGAGATTTATCTGCTTTTTTCCAGCCCCGTTTTTTCCAGTTGTGGATCCACTGGGTGATTCCCTGACGTACATATTGGCTGTCAGTTGTCAGGATAACGGTGCAGGGGTGTTTGAGGGCTTCAAGCCCGGCAATGGCGGCCATTAACTCCATGCGATTGTTGGTAGTGCGGAAATAACCTTTGCTCAGCATTTTTTCAGTCTGTTGGTAACGGAGCAGAACGCCATATCCTCCGGGGCCGGGATTACCGAGGCAAGAACCATCGGTGAAAATTTCTACCTGTTTGTTCATCTTTGGTAGACTCTTCCTATATCATCTTTAATCAAAACTCTAAGTCTGACACAAAAAAACACTATGAGCACTGCAATTACCCGCCAAATCGTTCTCGATACCGAAACAACAGGTATGAATAAGTTAGGTGTTCACTATGAGGGACACAACATCATTGAAATTGGTGCAGTGGAAGTGATTAACCGTCGTCTGACGGGGCGTCATTTTCATATTTACATTAAACCGGAACGTTTGGTTGATCCGGAAGCGTTTGAAGTTCACGGCATTAGTGATGAATTTTTGCAGGATAAACCGAAATTTGCCGATATTGCCGATGAATTCATTGAATTTATTCGTGGGGCTGAACTGATTATCCATAACGCAACGTTCGATATCGGCTTTATGGATTATGAGTTCGGTAAACTGAAACGTGATATTCCCCCAACTGCTGACTTCTGTACGATCACCGATAGCTTGATGTTGGCAAGGAAACTTTTCCCCGGCAAGCGTAATAATCTTGATGCGTTGTGTGATCGTTATCATATCGATAACTCAAAACGCACTCTCCACGGGGCATTGCTTGATGCCGAGATTCTGGCTGATGTTTATCTGGCGATGACCGGCGGCCAGACATCACTGGCTTTTTCGATGGAAGGGGAAGTATCAGGTAACTCCCAGATTGCAGAAATCCAGAAAATTACGCGTCCTCAGGCTGGTCTGAGAATTGTCTATGCTTCTGATGAGGAATTAATTCAACATGAATCTCGTCTGGATTTAGTGGAAAAGAAAGGGGGAAGCTGTCTTTGGCGTTTAAAACCTGAACAATTGCATTGACAAAACAGTAGCAAGATAGGAAAAACATCTTATTAAGGCGAAAAACTGTGCAAGTGAACCATTTTGTTATAAAAAGTGATTGACGGATTACGCTCCGGCTCGTATTATCCACCCCGTTCTCAACCAGAACGCCATGCGGTGCGGTAGTTCAGTTGGTTAGAATACCGGCCTGTCACGCCGGGGGTCGCGGGTTCGAGTCCCGTCCGCACCGCCAGAATTTATAAGCCCTGAGTTAAAAACTCAGGGCTTTTTCTTTTTCCACGAAAATACATTCGTTAAAAACACTCAGTTAAAAATACATTTTCTAAAGTAGATAAAAAAGCTCGATCTTGGAACGTTGGGGATTCATGCTTTCATGATTTATTGTTGAATTATCACCCCATAAATGTTGACTAAAATATATCCGTCAATATATTGTACAACTGAGTTGGTTGATTAGTGTGCATTGTCAACAAATTAAAATGGGACAGTCATAATGAAAGTCTTAACCTATAGTGAAGCCAGGCAACATCTTTCCGAAACTATGATCAGCGTAGTCAATGATTGTAGCCCTGCCATTATTACCCGAAAAAATGGGGAAAGCTGTGTATTGATGTCTTTGTCTGATTATGAATCATTGCAGGAAACGGCGTATTTAATGCGTTCGCCCAATAATGCAAATCGTTTAATGGATTCAATCGCAGAATTACGTTCAGGAAAGGGGCTGGTTAAGGAATTGGATTTAGATTGATGAAAATTACCTTTTCCGGTAGTTCTTGGGAAGATTATCTTTACTGGCAACAAACAGATAAGGTAATACTGAAACGTATTAATCAACTTATTAAAGACATACATCGCCACCCTTTCGAAGGTATTGGTAAACCAGAGCCATTAAAATATAATTTGGCCGGATTCTGGTCGAGGCGTATCACTGAAGAACATCGTTTGGTGTACTCGGTTGAAGAAGATCAAATAATGATTGCAGCCTGTCGCTACCATTATTGATAGATGCCCTGAGTTTTTAACTCAGGGCTTTTCTTTTTCCGCTTCTCACAGGCGATCAACACTTCAAATTAACTTATAAAAATACGTTGTTCCTGATAATTCACCGTTGGAATTGAGGGCAAAATTCGGAATTTGTCCGGCTTCAATGAAACCGAGTTTTTGATACAATGTTGAGGCTGGATCATTCGTGCGTGTATCCAAGACCAACAAACTACGTTGATACTGTTTTGCCAACCGTTCGAGTTCTTCCATCAGTATTCTGCCAATTCCGCGTTGGCGGCAGGCGGTGTGTACCATCAATTTTTCCACATCGGCACGGTGTAACCCATTCTTTTTCTTGCAGAGGGAAAGCTGTACTGAGCCCGCGATATTTTCACCTTCCAGTGCAACCAGTAATAGACGATGACCGGAAGTGAGTTCGGTTTCTACACCTTGCCAGTATTGTGCTGCCTCGTTTTCTGCCAGCGGTGCAATAAAGCCGATGGAAGCATCACTTTCGACGCAATTTTGCAATAAGTGAATAAGACCATTTTTTTTGGTATTGATAGAGTCTGATTGGATTATAGTGAGTGTTGATGTTGAATCGGATGTTATGTTTGATTTGGGCATTTTTGGTTAGGCTTGAGATAAAAGGTGACTTGTAATATACAAATAAATCAATGCTTGGTATATGAGTTCCTCCACTAAATATATCAACAACAAGCTATTCTTGATAAAGAAAGCCCCAAAAAATAGGGGCTGTGTTTTTTAATTCCATATTATGACTATTTACTTCTTCCATAAATAACCAAATGACGTTATTAAATTATTGTCCTAATATCTGAAGGAGTTAATATTCAGTTCTGGCTATATTATCCACAGAATAATTAACTGTGGCTTTTTTTCCTTGATTCTCTATTACCCAATCATTAGGAATATTGAATATCGCGTATGTTTTCCAGCAGCCACTGCTTGTAACCCTATAATCTCTGATTGTTTCACCATTCTGGTGAGCTGCTGTTGTTTGATTTTTCTCCATATCTGGATAGAGCATTTTCTATTAGTTAAAGATGATTTGATCTTCTGGATTATAGGAAAACGTTGCATCTTGGCTATAATCAGAAGGAAGTCCTATCTGTATTATAGGTACAACTTTTCCTGTTACTTGATAAAAATCTTTTTGGTCATGCTGTGCCCCTGCTAATCCTCCAGAAAGATAAAAGAAAGCTTCAAGAGGAAGTTCATTGGGGATATTTTGAGGCCAGGTAGCCAAAATTAATTCATTATTTATTGCCAATGAGAGCTGTAAACGAGCCTGAATGCCCTGCATGAAAGCATCAGCATGGTTCTCTCCTGATTTAATGGTTACATCAAAACCACACTGATATTGTTCATCACTTCCATTGTTTACCCATTGTGTTATCCATTGTTGTGCGGTAGTAATTCCTTGCTGTTGACAAGGGGCACTTTGTGGAATACCTGAGGAAACACCACATCCTTTTTCAGCCCTGTCGAACGAATCAGCGTTGACAGGAAAATAACAGAGGGATTCAGGATGTTTTTTATTATTTGCTGATGTTGACAAATAAGGAGAAAAAATGAATCCATTTGAGTAACCAGCATCTAATGTAATAAGTTTAGAATCAGTTCTCAGATAAGAAAATGAGACACCACCACTACCTTGTGAGTGTGGGCTGGGATTCCAGGAGTGATAATCATTTGAAGGAACTGTTCCTCTTAATATAATCCCGGAGCATAAAAACGCAGGTTGATCTTCATCTCCACAATTATTTCGAGTGTCGTTATATCTTTGCTTTAACTCATCCACCAGGTTATAACCAGATTGTGTTTGTATTGAATTAACATCAGCGAAAGATAATTGCAAACCTAATAGAAATGAAAAGATAAAAATTATTATTTTATTCATGTTTTTTCCTTGGTTATTTTTAATGATGAAGAATAAATATGAAGTAATAAGCTCGCCTTTTTTTATCGTTGTTTCAAATCACTTTTTTTTATCATCCAATAATTAACGTTTATTGGTTTGATGTCTTTTGGTAATTATTTTATTTTTCAGGAGGAATAACTGTATTTTTATATCGGAGTGATAATGGAGGGGTAATTATTTTGAGGATTTCTAATTCCATTCTGGATGTTTTTAACGAGTTTTTATCTATTCTAATAGAATAAATCGGATGATAATATTTAACCAATGTGTTATATGAAATAAATTTACAATAAACTTTATCAATAATCTTTTTTGGGGAATATTATAATGAAGTCTGGTAATTGGATTAATAAAAAAATTAATATCATTCAGGGTGATACCACTGAAATCGCTTTTAAGGTAATTCATTCGGGTTTGTTAGCCAATCAAAATATATTGCACGTGAATCTGGTTTGTTTTGTTGATGAAAATTATGAAATCTACCGTTCTTTGAATGAGTAAATGTTTTTAGCCGCCAGTGATTATCACTCTTATATCATGATGCTGGCTTGGCAGAAAAACTCGCTTTTTTGGTCTTGATTAACTTGTTAAGTATCGTGTTTAATAATCACTTTCCTATTGCGCAAATCACAGTGTGGAATTATCCCCTGTTTGCGCAAATTTACCCTTGGTTGCACACATTGGCCTGAGAACGCGCCTAAACAACGGGGTAAATCAAAGAATTTTTGCCAAAAGGAAATTAAGATAGTTTCCCTTAATCTGGCATTAATGATTGCGGTTTGTATGCTGCGCTGCGAAAATTAGTTCTTAGTTCACTAACGCTTTTATCCGACTTGGAGTAAAGAATGACCACTCGTAAAACCCTTGCTAATGCTATCCGCTTCTTGAGCATGGACGCTGTGCAGAAAGCAAAATCAGGGCATCCTGGCGCACCAATGGGAATGGCTGACATTGCCGAAGTGCTGTGGCGCGATTATCTGAACCATAACCCTTCCAATCCTAATTGGGCTGATCGTGACCGCTTCGTGTTATCTAACGGCCACGGCTCCATGCTGATTTACAGCTTGCTGCACCTGACAGGTTATGATGTTTCCATCGATGATTTGAAGAATTTCCGTCAACTGCATTCCAAAACCCCTGGTCACCCGGAATATGGCTATACGGCAGGCGTAGAAACGACCACTGGCCCACTGGGACAGGGTATCGCCAATGCCGTAGGGTTTGCGATTGCAGAACGTACACTGGCAGCACAGTTTAACCGTCCTGGTCATGATATCGTCGATCACTACACTTATGTGTTCATGGGTGACGGTTGCATGATGGAAGGGATCTCTCATGAAGTGTGCTCTTTGGCGGGTACGCTGAAACTGGGCAAATTGATCGCTTTCTATGATGACAACGGTATCTCGATTGATGGTGAAGTTGAAGGTTGGTTTACTGATGATACCGCAGCACGCTTTGAAGCATACGGCTGGCATGTTATCCGTGGCGTAGACGGCCATGACTCTGATGCAATTGCAGCCGCTATCGAAGCCGCACGCAAAGAGACAGGCAAACCATCTCTGTTGATGTGTAAAACGATTATCGGCTTTGGCTCTCCAAACAAAGCAGGCAAAGAAGAATGCCACGGTGCTCCATTAGGTGATGCTGAAATCGAAGCAACCCGCAAAGCACTGGGTTGGGAACATCCTGCGTTTGAAGTTCCTCAGGACATTTATGCTGGCTGGAATGCTCAGGAAGCCGGTAAGGCCAAAGAAGCAGCATGGGTAGAGACGTTTGCTGCCTATGCGCAGGCGTATCCTGAACTGGCGGCAGAATTCACCCGTCGCACCAGCGGTGAATTGCCAGAGAACTGGGAAGCTGAATCCAAGGCATTCATTGAAAACTTACAACAGAACCCCGCCTCCATTGCAAGCCGTAAAGCCTCACAAAATGCGTTGGAAGCGTTTGGTAAAGTTCTGCCGGAATTCATGGGTGGTTCCGCTGACCTGGCACCAAGTAACCTGACCATGTGGTCTGGTTCTAAGCCACTGAATGAAGTACAGGACGGTAACTACATTCACTACGGTGTACGTGAATTCGGTATGTCTGCCATCATGAACGGTATCGCACTGCATGGCGGTTTTGTGCCTTATGGTGCAACATTCCTGATGTTTGTGGAATATGCCCGTAATGCCGTTCGCATGGCAGCATTGATGAAAATCCGCAGCATCTTCGTTTATACCCACGATTCTATCGGTCTGGGTGAAGATGGCCCAACCCATCAGCCAGTTGAACAAATCGCCAGCCTGCGCGTAACGCCAAACATGAGCACATGGCGTCCATGTGATCAGGTTGAATCTGCGGTTGCATGGAAATATGCGATTGAACGTAAAGATGGCCCAACTTCTCTGATCTTCTCCCGCCAGAATCTGGCACAGCAAGCACGTACTGCTGAGCAACTGGCGAATATCGAGAAAGGCGCTTATATCCTGAAAGATTGCGCAGGTCAGCCTGAATTGATCCTGATTGCAACAGGCTCTGAAGTTGAACTGGCTGTGAAAGCGGCTGAACAACTGAGTGCAGAAGGCCGTCAGGTTCGCGTTGTTTCCATGCCGTCCACTGATGCTTTCGACAAGCAGGATGCGGCATACCGTGAAGCAGTACTGCCTGCGGCGGTTTCTGCTCGTGTTGCCATCGAAGCGGGTATTGCTGATTACTGGTTTAAATACGTTGGTATCAACGGCGATATCGTCGGTATGAATACTTTCGGTGAATCAGCACCTGCTGATGCTCTGTTCAAAGAGTTTGGTTTCACTGTTGAAAACGTCGTTTCTAAGGCAACCGCTCTGCTGAAATAATCGGCAAATTATTCTCTTAAGCGCATTCGAATCAATTTTGGAGCGAATGCGCTCTTTTTTTATTCAATTTTTCCTCTACAGTGTGATGAATGGCGCTTGCCATTATGCTTTTTTTCTCGTAATCTGCTTTTATAGTAGCTGAACCGTTTCAGTTTGGTGCATAAAATCCATAAATTCAGTGCGTAAATCAGAGTGAAAAAATGTCTTGTCTGTCACAATCTGGTTAATTTTGTGATGAATTATCCGTACAAGCAGCAGTTGCTCAGTTATCCTAAGCGGTTGCATGACTACAGAGACATTCAGGGAGTAACATGACTATCAGGGTAGCGATTAACGGTTTTGGGAGAATAGGGCGCAGTGTCTTGCGTGCTATTTACGAATCCGGGCGTCGGGCTGAAATTTCAGTGATCGCTATCAATGAATTGGCAGATGCGGAAGGCATTGCTCATTTATTGAAATACGATTCCAGTCATGGGCGTTTTGCATGGGATATACGCCTGAATAATGATTTATTGCAAGTAGGAGATGACAGTATTCGGCTGTTTCATCAGCAGGATATTTCAGCTTTGCCGTGGAAAGATCTGGGTATTGATATTGTGCTTGACTGCACGGGTAAATATGGCGAGCGGGCAGATGGAAAAGCTCATATTGCCAGTGGTGCCAAAAAAGTCCTGTTTTCTCATCCGGGAGGAAATGACTTGGACGCAACCGTGGTATATGGTGTCAATCACCATTCATTGGTTACGGAAGATCGCATTGTTTCCAATGCCTCCTGTACAACAAACTGTATCATTCCCATCATCAAAGTGTTGGATGATGCGTTCAATATTGAATCTGGCACGGTGACAACCATCCATGCGTCGATGAATGATCAGCCAGTGATTGATGCGTATCACCGTGATTTACGACGAACCCGGGCGGCCAGTCAATCCATCATTCCTGTTGATACAAAATTGGCGGCAGGCATCACGCGTATTTTCCCCAAATTTAGTGATCGGTTTGAGGCGATTTCTGTACGAGTGCCCACGATTAACGTGACAGCCATTGACTTAAGCGTGACAGTCCGCGCCGCAGTGAAAGTTGGCGATGTGAACCGGCTCCTGCAAAAATCAGCTCTCAGAGAGTTTCGTGGTATAGTGGATTACACTGATTTGCCGTTAGTTTCAACGGATTTTAACCACGATCCCCACAGTGCCATTGTTGATGGAACACAAACGAGGGTCAGCGGTAATCACCTGATCAAAACCCTCGTATGGTGTGATAATGAATGGGGCTTTGCTAATCGCATGATTGACACAGCGCTGGCAATGGCCGCAACCGGTTTCAAATAATCATTTGTTATGCCATAAACGGTACATAGCAGAAGATTGAGTAATTTTATAAAGAATCAATGAGAGGATTCACCATGTCTGTAATTAAGATGACTGATTTAGATCTGGCGGGTAAACGCGTATTGATCCGTGCTGATCTGAATGTGCCTGTAAAAGATGGCAAAGTGACTTCTGATGCACGTATCCGTGCGTCTTTGCCGACGATTGAGGCTGCGTTAAATCAGGGAGCCAAAGTCATGGTTACTTCTCACCTGGGACGCCCGACTGAAGGAGAATACAACGAAGAGTTCTCACTGAAACCTGTCGTTGATTACCTGAAAGAAGTACTTTCTTCTCCTGTTCGTCTGGAAAAAGAGTATCTGGATGGTGTTGAAGTGTCGGAAGGCGAATTAGTGGTTCTGGAAAACGTTCGCTTCAACAAAGGTGAGAAAAAAGACGATGAAACATTATCGAAGCACTATGCAGCACTGTGTGATGTGTATGTCATGGACGCTTTTGGTACAGCTCACCGTGCTCAGGCGTCAACTCACGGCGTTGCTAAATTTGCCCCGATTGCCTGTGCTGGTCCGCTGTTGTCCGGTGAACTGGAAGCATTAGGTAAAGCGCTGCATAATCCGGCTCGCCCAATGGTGGCGATTGTGGGGGGATCTAAAGTCTCAACCAAACTGACTGTGCTGGATTCACTGTCCAAAATTGCTGATCAACTGATCGTAGGTGGCGGTATTGCCAATACTTTTGTTGCCGCAGAAGGGCATAATGTTGGTCGTTCACTGTACGAAGATGATTTGATCCCAGAAGCGAAAAAACTGCTGGAAAGCTGTGATATTCCGGTTCCTACTGATGTTCGTGTTGCGACTGAATTTTCTGAAACCGCGGAAGCGACGCTGAAATCGACCAGTGAAATTAAAGACGAAGAGCAAATCCTTGATTTGGGCGATGCGTCTGCTGAACGTCTGGCCGAAATCCTGAAAGATGCCAAAACCATTCTGTGGAATGGCCCTGTGGGTGTTTTTGAATTCCCTAACTTTCGTAAAGGAACCGAAATTGTTGCCCGCGCGATTGCTGAGAGCGATGCTTTCTCTATCGCAGGGGGTGGTGATACTTTGGCAGCAATCGACCTGTTCGAAATTGCTGACAAAATCTCTTACATCTCTACTGGTGGTGGTGCTTTCCTTGAGTTTGTTGAAGGCAAAAAACTGCCAGCCGTTGTGATGCTGGAAGAACGTGCTAAAAGTAACTAAGTTGTGCTAGCAGGCAGTGTTTGCTGCCTGTTCAATATCAATACAGGACCACGTAACATGTCTAAAATTTTTGATTTCGTAAAACCGGGTGTCATCACTGGTGATGATGTTCAAAAAGTCTTTGCCGTCGCTAAAGAAAACAATTTCGCATTACCCGCGGTTAACTGTGTCGGTACTGATTCCATCAACGCAGTGTTAGAAACGGCGGCAAAAGTACGTGCTCCGGTCATTATCCAGTTTTCCAACGGTGGCGCGTCTTTCGTTGCCGGCAAGGGGCTGAAAGCAGAAGGCCAGCAAGCGGCAATTATCGGTGCTATCTCTGGTGCTCACCACGTTCACCAGATGGCAGAGCATTACGGTGTGCCTGTTATCCTGCATACCGACCACTGCGCGCGTAAATTGCTGCCATGGATCGACGGCCTGCTGGACGCGGGTGAAAAACACTACGCACAAACGGGCAAGCCACTGTTCTCTTCCCATATGATCGATCTGTCAGAAGAATCGCTGGAAGAAAACATTGAAATTTGCAGCCAATATCTGGCACGCATGGCGAAAATCGACATGACGCTGGAAATTGAACTCGGTTGTACTGGTGGTGAAGAAGATGGTGTTGATAACAGCCATCTGGACAGCTCTTCCCTGTACACTCAGCCAGAAGACGTGGCTTACGCGTATGAAAAACTGAATGCCATCAGCCCACGTTTCACCATCGCGGCCTCTTTCGGTAACGTTCACGGTGTATACAAACCCGGTAACGTTAAACTGACACCAAAAATCCTGCGTAACTCACAGGATTACGTTTCTGAGAAATTCAACCTGCCACACAACAGCCTGGACTTCGTTTTCCACGGTGGTTCCGGCTCTACCGCAGAAGAGATTCAGGAAGCAGTCAGCTACGGTGTAGTAAAAATGAATATCGATACTGATACCCAGTGGGCAACTTGGGAAGGTATTCTGAACTACTACAAAAAGAACGAAGGCTATCTGCAAGGTCAGTTGGGTAACCCAGAAGGTGCGGACAAACCTAACAAGAAATTCTATGATCCACGTGTTTGGTTGCGTGCGGGTCAGGCTTCCATGATTGTGCGTCTGGAACAGGCTTTTAAAGAGCTGAATGCGGTTGATGTGCTGTAATGGCACTCAATTAGCATTGTAGTCGATAGTTATGAACTGCACCTGATTTTGAGGTGCAGTTCATAAAGGATATGGATTATAACGATATCTTTCCGGTATGAATGACACGGCTTGGCTGAGAAAAGCTTGTTGTAATATTCAATTTCGGTGTACTAAACCACCCAGTGGAAGTCTCTTCTATTTTTATCTGCTTTTATCTGCGGCCAATGGTGTTTCTGTCTTGCCGGCTTTTATTGTGACTTTAACTTTAGACGGTAATATCATGATATTAATTTCCTGAGTACCGCAGCCGGAATTTCATAATCCTCTGCATAACGATTATTAACTCTTTTGATATTATTGGTATCAAACTTATTATAGCTATTATCATGGTAAACATTACCTTGGGTGTTTTTGAAAGCAGTTTGAGAGTAAGTTATTAGATTAATAGGTTAACGAATAAAAAAGAAAGAAAGGAATAGGAAGGGTGTGTCATAAATATTAAATAAGGAAGAAAAAATGATATTTTATTCTTCACTGATTATGTGAAAAAACAATTTCCGCTCGTGATCTTAATGAATCAGCAAGCGGAAAATGTGTTTAAGCCAGCAGAATGAGGGCGATTACGCCTTCACCTCTTCTTTCATAATGCGGTTCAACCATGGCACCATAAAGGCCATAATGATGGCAATGACTAGCGTGGCGATACCGATTTTACCAAATACGCCAGTATAAATTGGCAGGGTTTGCAGTGGATCACTCACACCTTTTGGTGCGGCAGTGAAGGTTGCCACATAACTACCCAATACTGAAGCAGCAGCTTGTGACAGGAACCACATGCCCAGAATAAATCCAGTCAGATAGCTGGGAACAAAAGTTGCCACCATTGCCAGCCCCAAGGCACTAATCATTAATTCGCCTATGCTCTGGAACAGATACACGAGTACGATAAACCATGGAGATGTAATGCCATTCTCATCGGCAAATAAGCCGGAGGCAGCGGCGGTCAGGAAGCCCAGAGAGCACAGGAACATGCCGAAGGTGAATTTCGTTGGCATCGAAAAATCTTTACCTTTAGCACCCAGTCGAGTGTACACCACTGCCAGAATAGGGCTAACAATAATGATCCAGAATGGGTTTAGTGCCTGGAAACTGATGGGATTGATATCAAAACCCAGAATCTGGTGGTGAACGTTGTTGATTGCAAAGAAGTTGAGGGAAGTCGGCATCTGGCTATACAGGATAAAGAACACGATAGCCTGAAGCATCAGAATAAATGCCACGAACATTTTATTGCGACCGACTTTGTCCTGTTTGAATGCCTGCCAGAAGAAAATTATAACAACAACGGCAGAAATCGTTGCCAGCGCAATATTGGCAATTTTAATGTTGTGCAATAACCATGCACAGATGCCAATCATCGCCACTGAACCAACCAGCACTAAAAACAGAGTCATATAATTTATTGGCGCATGGTCAGGTTCTGAACCGATATTATGTACCATGCGACGGCAAGTAATATAAACCAGCAGAGCGATAATCAGGCCAATACCACAGATATTATAGGTGAGGGCATAACCATATTTTTCAGCAATGACGGGAGCGAGAGAGAGGGAAACCAGAGAACCGAGGTTGATGGACATATAAAATAGCGTAAATGCACCATCTAAACGCGGGTCTTGTGGCGGATAACACTTTGCCAGCAGGCTGGCAGGGTTGGCTTTGAAGAGGCCATTACCAACAGCGACGGTTCCTAAGGCATAGAAAATCAGCTCAGGTTCTATGATGGAAAGGCCAATCATAAAGTAGCCGATTGCCAGTATAATGGCACCCAAAACAATTGTTCGCTTTGTCCCAAGTAAGTGATCTCCGACGTAACCACCGATGGAAATCAGACCGTAAACCAGTGCGGTAAATGCACCGAAAGTAATAAATGATTCTGTTTCTGAAAAACCAAGCTTCTGAACGAAGTAAACGGCAAGAATGCCTTGAACGCCGTAGTAACCAAATCGTTCCCACAATTCAACGAAAAAGATCATGAAAAAGGGTTTCGGTTGATCCCATAAACCGACCGGGGCGGTTTTACTCATAGTGAATGCCTCTGTTAGCTATCATTCCGATGGGCAATACATCCAGATGATTATACTGTTGTTAACATGTTTGTAACGTAACGTATTGCACGGGTTGTGATTTTGTTTATTTATTCAGGGTGATCGTGAAGCGAGGGAGGTTAATATACTGATATAATATCTTCTCAACGGTTGATCACAGTAACGTAAAAAAGTAATACCAGATTTGGCAGAATATTCACTAAATTAATATCAAAAATTATTAATAAAAGATTTGTATGTTCGTAAATGAATCAACTTGATTGCCATTTAACCTAATCCATTTGTTTTTTGTCAGAAAATGGTAGATGGAAGAAGAGTAAACATAAAATTGAATCATAAATATCTATATATTAATTTTTTGTTATGTATTGACGGTTTATTTCTGTATTCATATTAATCTGAATATTGGTTAAGTCGTCACTAAGATATCCATTATCCATTCCTGTTACTTATTAATAACGGTGTCTTCCCGGACGAAAATTTTGGTCTTGTAACAGGCACTTAGTTCAATCTTTTATCCAGCATTTAGGTTATTTAATGTAACCCCGCGATCACTATCACACTTCTATTTTTCGTAAATTGAGTGATAAATAAAAGTAACTAAAATCAGAAAATAGATCATGACTATTCTGTACTCAATACAAGCTACGGAGAAAGTGGGGGGAAACAGCATGAAGTACCAGCGACTGGCCCAGGAATGTTGTGGTCATGATACAGTGGTCAGTGCACATAGTGTTCAAACAGCCAAAAAAGTTATTGCTTAACTTAAGTAGTCGAGTAGCCAGATGGTATAACAAATTCAATTAGGAACTTAATTTTTTTAGATACCGTTAGAGTGAAATAATTTTGTATTATTAATTCTCTTTACAATGGAAATTGTACATTAATCTAGGGGATTGTGTGGCGAATTTAATATATGCAATGATAAAAGGGAAGAAACAAGGTTTGATATCTGCAGGTTGCTCTACCTTTGATTCCATAGGGAATAAATATCAAACAGGTCATGAAGATGAGGTGTTGGTTCTTTCCTTTGAACATGAAATAACAAGAATGAACAATGTTAATCACCGCCCTGTTTCATTCATAAAACCAATAGACAAATCCTCACCATTACTCGGTGTTGCAATATCTGAGAACGAAGAACTTGAAATTGAATTTTTCTTTTATAGAACATCAATGAATGGCGGAAACGAACTATATTATTCAGTAAAATTAAAAAAAGCTTTCATAGAAAGAGTGAATGTGAGCAACCCTCATTCGATAAATCATTCCAATCAGCAACCTGAAGAAATGGTTTCTATTCAATATGCGAGTATAACGTGGCAACATCACATTGCTGGTACTTCTGGATATAGTTTTTGGGAAGATAGGATATATTAATATTATATCCCCTCTGAATGTTTTAGAGGGGTCAACAAAGTATTATTCTTATAAAAAAACGCCATGCCCAATACATAATCAATGATATCAACATGACGTTGATCTTCAACGACTTAAACTTAATCCTTATTGTTTTGAATAGCAGAGGAAGTATAAACAAAGCAGCCACAGGGGCAGAGACATCTCGTGTATCATCAGCGACGAACGTACGATGAGCTATACACGCATTTTTTATTTCCATTCCATCAATATATATTTCTTCTTCAAAAAAAGAAAACGAATATATAATGAATAAACAAAATATATAATAAATGATGTATTTTATTTTACAATTCACCATTAACCCCTAATATCATATATATTGACTTTTTCTTTTCTAATATCCTTCTTCCATATGAGCTATAATCCCTCTCTTTTAAGTTGCTCGGTGAATATATGGATTTTATAAAATCCTTTTTGTCTCTCTCTATTCCTCTATTATATCGAGAACCAGCCAATATGATTTGCTCATCAGTGAGCACACTTGTATTTTTTATATCAGGATAGTCATGGAGGATTAAATCTCTTAAATGCAAGGCAGATACTCTTATATTGAAGTCATCTGTTAGGAGGCAATGAGAAAGTTGAAGTTGTTGTTTCGTTGTTAACGTTGATGGATCTATTCCCAATGTTTCAGCAGCGGCTCTTAATTGAATAGCTAACACACCAACTGATGTTGCATTTGATTTTTTATTGTCACCATTAAATGTGTCGTGAAAAATTTGCCTCACCTGCAAAACACCATATGCTTTAATTCTATCTGGCTTCCCTCCTGCCTCAGCAACAGCGACACCAGCTAGCAAGAGTACTGGTATTTTTGCTTCATGTGCATATTTTATGATTAAATTTGTATTATATTGCAAGTAGGCGGCTTTATAGGCCCATAAATAACTTTCCCCTGTTACGAACCTAGGGTTATCAGGTAAAAATTTATACCGCATAAAGTCAAATGCATCAAATTTTGGAAAGCCCAATTCATCAACCGTGCAATAAGGATTTTTCATGTTCACATCATCCATGTAGTTATGATATTGGAATAATCTTGGAGCAATTACAGAAGAAAATCTACATGTTTTTAATGATGAGATGGGCGGTCAGTGCCTGAATTGATAACCGCTTCTAGCTGGACAAGATCGAGTTCAAGTTCATGTTCCCAATGATTAGATGTTGTGATAAAGTCCCCACTGGACATCCCCGCTATCACTGTTACGCCTGCCGTAAAACTTTTCAACTAACCTATACCTATCAAGCCTGTAATCCTGGCATGAAAGAGCGGATTATTGATATGGCGATGAATAACGCCGGTGTTAGGGATACCGCCCGCGTCCTGAAGGTCGGCATTAACACGGTCATTCGCACACTAAAAACCTCACCCCCAGACAGGTAACCACACTGCCTCTGGCAGGAGGGGATATCCAGTTCTACTGTACGGATAATTATGCCGTTTATGATTGCCTTCCTGAGGAAAAACATCTCACAGGAAAGGCCTTGACCTAACGTATCGAAAGAACCAACCTGACTCTTCGTATCCGTATAAAAAGGTTAAATCGAAAAACGATAGGCTATTCTAAATCCGAAGTGATGCACGATAAGGTAATAGGAACATTCGTTGAACGTGAATACTACTTTCTCTAAACGATTTAACCATTGGGTTCATGACCGTTTGATCTGAGTTTGTCTCTTTTTTCAAATTGATGAAGGCTCTTTGATAAAGAACCTTCATCTTAAGAGAGGTTATGCTGAATATGATTCTGTTTCAAAAATGGTTTTACTTTAAGCCGTTATTGCCATGTTTTCATCCATTACAGGGTGAAAACCACGCTTAAAGTAAATCAGTCCATGGCCTTTTTCCTGAACAATGATCTGTTTTATTTCCACCAGATAGACATAATGGGTGCCGACTTCCTGCACTTGCTCAATACGTCCTTCCAGATTAGCAAGCGTCTCCTGTAGCTGCGGTTGCCCCAACACTCCGGTGTTCCAAATATTCCACTTGAAGCGATCTTCCATACTGACACCGGTCATGCCAGCAAAATGGCGCGCCATTAGCTCTTGTTCATGATTCAGAATATTGACACACAGATTGCCATTTTCCTGAAATACCGGGTTCATGGCGCTATTACGATTAATGCACACCATTAAAGTCGGAGGTGTATCTGTCACAGAGCACACTGCCGTTGCAGTCATACCGCAGCGCCCCGCAGGGCCATCCGTGGTGATGATATTCACCGCAGCGGAAAGGCTTGCCATCGCATCTCTGAAACGCAGGCGATGTTCATTTTCTACAGACATAATAGACCTCCTGCTACTGATTTATTTCAGCAGCTTATCTAACAAGTTAATATCACGGTTATTGTGTAAATGGGGTCTGGTCCAGCCATTCAAATCATAGTCAGAGAGACAGCGATCCACCAATTCCGTCATTTTCTTCATATTGCCGGAACCATAAGCATGGCGCAGACATTGCAGGCGAATTTCGTCCTGGCTGCCGGCATAATTAATTTCATATAATTCATGGCGACCACCAAATTCACTGCCAATGGCGTCCCACATTAATTTCAAAATCTTAATTCGTTCTACATGGTCAATACCATTAGAACCACGAACATATTTCTCAAGATACTTATTAATCTCAGGGTTATTCATATCACGCACGCTGGATGGCAAATAAATCAAGCCACTGGTGACATTACTTTCAATAATATTCTTGATTTTCGTGTAAGCCATCGGAGCCATCACGCGATAAGTCTGAATCGCTTGGGTATCCGGCAGATAAGCGCCATTTTCCCACGGCTTGGCTTCTGCCCACATCGCATCTGTCAATGACCAGAACAGATTGCGCCATGCGACGACTTCCCCCAGATCGGCCTGAACACCGCGGAAATCCACAACACCAGTGCATTCAAGACTCTTTTGCAATAGCGCTGTAATGAAGTCCAGCTTAACGGCAAGACGCACACAGGCTTGCATGGGGAACAACCGGGCAAATCCGCTTTGTACCGCCCAGTTACGGGCACGATCAAAATCGCGATAAATTAACACGTTTTCCCATGGAATTAATACCTTATCCATGACCAAAATGGCGTCATTTTCATCAAACCGACTGGAAAGGGGGTAGTCAAAAGGTGCTCCGATCGCGCCAGCCACCAATTCATAAGAGGCGCGAGAAATTAATTTCACGCCATCGGCATCCATGGGCGCGACAAACATCAGGGCAAAATCGGGATTATCCCCAATAACCTGTGCTGAGCCAAAGCCGATGAAATTATAGTGAGTCAGTACAGAGTTGGTGGCGACGACTTTGGCACCACTGACGATAATTCCGGCATCCGTCTCTTTTTCTATTTGAATAAAAATATCTTTGACCTGATCCGCTGGCTTATGGCGATCAATAGGGGGATTAACAATAGCATGGTTGAAATAGATGCAACTTTCCTGAATGCGTTTATACCAACTACGGGCATTATCAGCGAATTGCCCATAATATTCAGGATAAGCCCCCAATGAGCAGCAGAATGCGGCCTTATAATCGGGCGAGCGCCCCATCCAACCGTAATTTTGCCGTGACCATTCCGCAATAGCATCGCGTTGTTGGCGGATGTCATCAGAACTGGTAGCAAAACGGAAGAATTTGTGAGTGTAGCCATCATTGCCGGTATCGGTATTCCAACAGAGTACATCATGAGTTTCCGGTGCATGGAGGGCATCGTATAGTTGACCAATTGAGGCAGCCGCATTACGGAAAGCAGGATGCGTTGTAACATCTTTGACTCGTTCACCATAAATATAAATTTCACGGCCATCTTGAAGTGAACTCAGATACTCTTTGCTGGTGAATGGGCGTTTTTGGTCGGCACGTAAGTCTTCTAGTTTCATGGCTACCTCATCATCCGAAAAATCCCCTTATTTTGATTTGTTATCCATATGGGGAATAGGTGTTAATTTTATGTTTCTTTCATTGCCTGATTGAAGCGATTAAAAGGCTTCTCTTGAAGAGACTTTCGGAAGGTTTGCGGGTACTTTTCGGTGAATGAGAATGAATTGTTATGAAAGTGTGATCGGCTTGGTGTTTTGAACAAAGCACATAGCGGCTATCCACGAGATGGTTAGTTGTATCAATGAAGTAAGGTGAATTGTCCTGCGAATGCAATGTCGTTCTCATAAAGCGTGCTTGAGTAGGCTTGTTTATTCCAAGTGTCACAAATTACAGCTTCATGATTCCATGTACGGGGTTACTGTGAGTTCCCTGTGGTTCTGCCAATAATGACAATACTATGATAATCATCATGTTGCTTATTAATGTTAATTTCAAAAAGTTCGAGTGGTTTTGCTACCATTCTTTTTAATCGAGTAAATGCGACACAGGATTTTTCTGCACAATTACCGATACGATTTTCTATGGCATAAGCACTGGTTCCCATAATGACTTTCCGGTAGAGATCGTTACGTTCTTCAAGGCCATTTCGCCTTTGCCAGGCTCGATCTACTATATTTTCGAAACGACTCCGCGTTAAGGAAACTTGAGTATTATATTCACTTCTTTGATTTTGTTGTTCTGGTTTTTCGGCAGGGAGCTGATTGGGTGAAATGATCCTAATTGTTATATTTACGAAATTAATTGCTTTTCTGAAAAATTGCACATATTAGTCGAATTCACCAAACCTATTAATTTTTTTTAAATCATTATAACCAATAAAATAGAAAAGCAAACTAAAAAAAATAGCTATAATAAGTGTAGAAAATAAAGCTGTGGGAGTTGCGTAGCTAAGGATAAACCCTGCCATTATAGGTGATAAAGCACCACCAAGATATCGAAAGTTTTGTACTCCATAGTAACTTCCCTTTAAGTTTTCAGGTGCAATGCAATCAATAAATATATATTCTATTGGTATAACAATAATCTCTCCAAATGTAAAAAATATCATTGCAATAATCCATATTAATATAGATTTTCCTGCAATCCAAAAACCAACAATGCCTATTGTAAACATTAATGCACCTAAAGATAAACTTAGTAATAGGTTTTTTTTATGCAATTTTTTACTTATTATATATTGTAATAAAATAACTAATGAGGCATTTACAGGAGTAATTACCCCAAGTATTTTATAAGCAAAATCTGCATCATAAACACTCAATAAATACTGAGAAATATAACTAGAAGATTGACTAAAAATAAGAGACATGAAGAAACTACCAATGGTGAAATAAATCAAAATATGGTCTTTAAATAAGATGTTTAAAGTTTCAAAAAAATTTATTGAGGGGGGAGGGTTATTTGAATTGGTGTTATTTTTAAAGTATCTCTTACTATGCAAGAAAAAAATTAAAAATATTAGCATTGAAAATGATATCCCTCCTGAAAGATAAAACGGGATAGTTAAATTTAATTTTGCAGCCATTACTCCGATAGGGGCCCCTATAGCCCAGCCCGCATTTGATAAAGTATAATTGAGAGAAAAAATTTGCGGTCGTTGCTCGCTAGAAACCCAGTCAGCAATGCATGCTTTAACTGTAATATTTAACGTGCCGTTAGAAATATAAATTAAGCTTAGTATAAAAATCATTATCCAAGCTTTAGAAATCATGGGGATTACAAATAAATTAAAAGAGAAAAATAGCATGCATGCAAACATGACAAATATTTTGTTATACTTATCAGCTAAGTATCCACTAAAAAAATTAAAAGAAATACTAATAAACAAGCTTGCAGTAAGGATAGCGCCAACTATTCCTAGTGGTAATTTTAAATTACTAGCTAGATATATCGACATAAATGGGAGGCTTATTCCTCGCGCAACTGTAGTTGCAAATGTATTACCAAGAAATATTAAAATAGGGGATTTTTGTATTTTCATTATTTACCTCATGATCATATTATAACCGAAATTCCGCACCTCATTCATAATATATTGTTTTTATTAAAATTTAACATGAGTTCAGAAATCACATAAACCTTTAAAAATCATATTATTATAGATATAGCTGCGGAATGTCGGTTATAAAAATAAAATCAGTCTAAAAATTAATGATAAGTATTGTAATTACAAATGATATTAATTATTTTTGCCTAAATATAGGGAAAAATTATCTCTTGTATTCTGAATAATTATACTATTGGGATTATTGCTCTCAAATATAACCCAGCCATAATTAGAAATTTTTCACGTACCAACTAGCTATACGTAAACATTTTTAACTCACAATATTATTGTGTTACAAGTATATGTTATATGTAAGCCATGAAAAAGTATAAATGAAGATATAACATATGAGCATACATAAATGTCACAAAGAAATGTGTGATAAGGATATATGAGCCGCTCTAATTTATTTAATAATAAAAAGTTTAATTTCATAACAACTCCTTAAATAAACAAACCTCACGAATCTGACAGCCAAGCAAATTAACAGTTTTATATTTTTCAGAGGGGGAAAACCCAATTTTCTTATAAAATTTTAAAGCTCTTAAATTATCTTCAATTACCCATATTATTACAAATGTAAAACCTGCAAGTTTCAGTTCATTAAGCGCTGTATATATTAACTGCTGAGAATATCCCATTCCCCAGTGTTTTTGATAAAAATAAATAGCTAAAATTGAGCCAGTGTTAGGATCGTCAGGATCAGATCCAAAAGAGCAAAACCCAACTATTTCGCTATCACATTCAGCAATAAGTGTTTTAGGGAAGTTAGACTCAGAATGATTTAGCCTTTTATTCCAAGAACCTACTTTTTCAGAGAGAGATAACTCACCCAGTTCTTTACTGGGTAAAATGTTTTTATAAGCGGCCTGCCAAGACCTAACATGTAACAAAGCAATTTTCCTTGCATCTGATACACACGCTTCTCTAATTTTATATACCATAATAACATTATACCCTAAAGTTGATCATAATGAATTAAAAACTAGTGCTAAAGCTTAAATGCGTTGGATACGAAGAAATAAGTCGGTTAAAATAAGACTGATGTTCAGTGTAAACAAATTTACCCTCCATAAATTTAAAATAACGCATGCGAAGACGATTTGCGAGTTCCAATAAAAATTCTTGTCCATTCTCTACTTGAGAGCTATTACTTTCTGATTTATAAATTTCATCAAGAATATTTAATAAGACATTGTAAATTTTATTTTTATCAATATTTATAACAATATCATTAAGTTCTACAACGTTACTTTGAAAAAGGCAACTAAACCAAAAAAGGCCATTTTCAGCATCAGAGTTAGTTAAAATTCCACCGGATGACAAGTTTACCCAATATCCACCGCGAAAAGAACGAAGTAATCGTTCAGCTAAAATCAATTCCTGAGTGATAGGTACTAATTCACCGAATAAATCCTTGCATAATTCTAGTAAGAGCCAGACTGACATATCAACACGAAATTCTTCAATGCCAGCATACTCTAAGCCTAAAGGAATTTTTTTTACTGAAGCACCGAATAAAGGAATAGGCCCCGCGCCATGTAGTAATTCATGAAGTGTCAACCACAAAGCAAGAGATTGATCTAATTGCTCTTCGGATATATTTTCTAAAATACTGGAAGCTCCGTTAACCATAAAATGCTTTTTAAGTAACGGAGAAGTTAGGTTTTTGAAACGAATTTTGATAATGTTATGAAAAAGAATTGAACGGCGATAATTTATTTGCCGGGCTGTATCGCTCCAACCAGAAAAATAAAAAGGACTAAATAAAGCGATATATTGACCAAGACCATGTCTAAATGGCCCTTCAATTAATCCAATATCATAAAATTCAATATGTCGTCCGTGAAGATCGAGTGATGTGCCAAAAAGACGGCTACCAAGTGCGTCAAGATTATTCTCTATAAGATCAACTAAATACTTAACATTAGGTGTACTACATGCCGCTAATAAACCTGGAGAAGCTGGCTTTCTTTCCATCGCTCTCATGGGGCCTACAAATATGAAATTTTTAGCATCTCGACGTTGTCCAAATTCGGCAACTGCATCATCCCAAGAGTTACTACCTAACCCTTTTAAAATACCCAAATTAAGCGCCATTTGATCTTGTAGTATCGGAGAAGGCAAAACATCATGAAAACATTTGGTTATTTTAGCTAAATTCCCTTCTCGGACTGCAACACAGAGTTCATGCCAAGGAAGAGAAGGGTTTAAATCTAACTCTAAAGGTAATGCAATATGTACATTAGTTAAATTTTTCACCTTTGGTCTCCAATAATAAATGCCAAGTAGTGGCTGTTTCGTCAACCAGAGTAGTGAGGTCTTGAATATCCAACGTATTATCAATCGATAAATTTAATCCCAGTTTTTCTGCAACAAAACGGGCCTGCTCATTAAGATGACCCAAATCGAAAAAAAGATCTTTCCAAGCCCATGAATGCCGATAACGCCATTGAAATTGTTCGAAATTCCATTTGACACGAATAAGTGCAAAGAAATTTACAGTATTACTTTTTTCTGAAGAAACTAAATTTAATGAGTGATAACGTATATTGTACTCATAAATACTATTGTTAATAGTTACAATTATTGTGAAAGGATGACGACACCCTTTCGACGGCACAGCTTTAAGGACCACATCCAAAACATCGAGAAAGCTAGCTAATCGTAGTTTCCCAAATGTCCAAAACAGTAAAAAACCGAGCTTCTCAAATTGTGTTTTCGGTTGATAACCTGATGGATAAAATGCAGGATGGGGAAGACGACCTGTTTTGATAAAAGAGTTGGCTGAATAAATAGGTGGCGAAGGTGATATATTTAAAAATTGCTCCATTTGATGTCGATCTTGATTGTAGATATCTGGATCTGAGTAATCCGCATGGAATAGAATAGATTTTCCACAAAGATAGGCAGCAATATCGGTTTCGGGTAATGGGAAGGAGTTCTTATCTGTCCAGCATAACTCTCTATCAGATAGGTCAAATAATCCAAGTTGTTTTAATTGGTCAATAATAGAATTCCACAATTCTTCATCCCAACCAAAATCATTTCTAATTGAGTCTAAATCTATTAATCCATCAGCTTCATATAATTTAATTATAATCCGAAAAATCTCATTATCTGGTTCAGAAATCTTTGCTTTACTTAATTGAGCTAAATTACAGGTATACCAGTCACCAGATGCAATAATCATAGTGAAAAATTTGCTAGTTCTAATATAGTTATTCATGAGAAAGGGTGAAGGCTTTTGAGGCCCTCATTCCAACAAAAAGGTAGATTAGCAGGAAGGATACATTGCACTGAATGAAAACCTAATAATTCAGATAAAGGTGTTGAGCGGTCTATAATCAAAAAATCGTTTGTAATTTGCTTATTTGCATTGTGATAGTTGTATGAATAAACATTGTTCTTGCAGGCATCATGAAATTTAAGCTGAATAAGTGTTTCCTGAGCAACTTCTTTCATCATATTAGCTTTAAATCCTGAATATAACTTGGATTTGTCTTCAGAGATAAAAGTTGGCCATATATCAAAGGCATGTATAAGCTGTCCATACAATTCAGTAATAGCATGGTATTTTGCTTGCTGGTTTGAGCTATCAACACCGCAGCCTGTAATTAAAGCAGGACTATTGATGCCATCCCCCAAAAATAAAGCTAAGTAAAAATGGTAACTGTCTTCTAGATTGATGTGAGAAAACCAGATAGAAGCACCTAGTTGTTCGATAAATGAAACTAGGTTATTACCTATTATATCAGCATTCGCTATGCGCACGGAAAGTAAACCATTTTGCCATATGTCTTTCAAAATAGCTCGTTCCAGAGCTTCATGGAGCCCGTTTTGGATTGCTTTTTCATATAAAGAATGTACAGCCATTCCAGTAGAGTCGGCGAAGACTAGTGGATTTTTGACAGTAGCCAAAGATTCAATTTGTGCAAATTCGAGAGGTAAAAAGCTTGGGCTACCATCTATTTTGCTATTACAGGATATCCACCAACGAGGATTATTGGTTTCATGGCGAAGGTCGATAAGATTAAGTATTGCAGAATGTATGTTCCCTTTTAATTCTTTTGGTGAAGCAAAATGAACTTCTTCAGCGGGTCGGCAAAAAGCACTTACTCGTTCTACCGCTTCCGCACGGGCTTTTAATAGAGCATAATCAGGATCAGGATCTATGCCTCTACCAACGAGTAAGCGTGTGGTACCATCAAAGCACAATACATTTAATATAGCGATAGCTATATAGGGTAACTCTGTATTTGTAATATTTGGTTTTACCCACATCCTTGCATAATCATCGGGTAACGTTCCATCAGGCCAAGAATATCCATATTTACGATAAACAGAGGGAAGTTTACATAATGGATTATCAAACCATTCTGATAAAGAGGCATGGGTTATATTATTTTTGGACATAAATCATCTCTCTATTTTCTTGCCCAAAACCATGGCGTAAATCACACACTCCCATGGGAAATTAAGCTGAAATGTTGAGGCACAGAGTTCATCGTCAAAACCACCAATAACAACATGTGGGATATCTAACTTAGTCGCAGCCAAACAAGCATTTTGGGCAATGTGTCCCGTTTCTAATAGCATGTAACGGTAACCACGATCACCATATTTGGGACAAATTTTCAATATCTCTCCAATCCACATGATAATTGCTGAAGTAGATGAATAATCGATGTGTTGTGTGCGAAAAAGCACTGAAAGATCAGAAGGCAAAATTATTTCTTTTTTTTCAAAAAGTTGAGAAGTTGATGGTTCATAAATAAAAGCTGCTAATGGTAAATTTTCTACTTCCTGGCAAAGAATCAAAGATGAAACGGGAAATAGTCCACCGGCTGAAGGAGTCGTACGGCATATACCTATTGGGCTGTCATGAGTGATACCATCAGCACACCATAAAATATCTAATAATTCATGAAGTGTGAGTGGTATTTTACCAAAGGTTCGCGTGGACTTTCGTGCACGCAATATTTCAGAAAAGTCAGATAATCGGGTATCATGTGGTAAATTATCCGGTTGTAAATTGTTTGGCTTCGATTCAAAAATTAAGTCTTCAAATGGAACAGATGGTTCAAAGAAATGCCCGAAACTTGACATAAAGTGAAAAGCTAAGCTGGATTTTGAATGTATTGGGAAGCGATCATCATCAGAAACATCTTCCCTATCAACCGATTGCGACGACATATAAAGGTGCCTCCTCATAACCATTCATACCCATGATACGGTTTGCGTAATCATCCTCAAAAGCCGGAGTTAAAAATGTACTGAAATGAAAAGCTGTACCAAGTAGTATATATTTTTGAGCCAATTCAGCTGTATTTATCATTAAGGTTCGATACGCTCTTGAGTGGCGATACCTATACATATAGCGTAACCAGATTGCAGATATTACAAAAGCGCAAGCACATCCTCGTATACGTTCTTGCCCAATACACATTTTAATCAACTCTTCACATAAATCACCATGGCGAATAAGAGCCACACGATGATCTAATGGGTCATAGTGATAGATACCAGCTTCTAAGCCAGATACATTGAACGCAAAAAAGTAACTTTCTAACGCTGTGAATGATGAGTTAAGTAATCTTTCTGGTTGACTATCGATATATTGTTCTGCTTCTTTTCTTAACCTACGTGTTTCAATATTGGCAAAATGTAGAATTGTACTTAATTCATTTTGATCAATTTGTTTTTTTTTCCAGGGACGGTTAGAGCGCCGCCTTAGAAGTAATTGGTCCATAGGTTCTTCTGGAAGCACCCCTGGAATAGGAAGGGTAATATATTTTTTATTGCTGTAAATCTTCCAAAAGTCGGGAATAGATTCTTTATTAATCAAATTAGACAGCGTATCACGCTGTTGTTTTATTGGATCATCCGCATTTCTATCTAAATATGGCAAGTTTCGTGTGCGTAGGTGCATCACGAGTGCTTCCATCCAACCTCGATCAATCCAATGTGAAACAGCTTCTTCTCGAGGATCAGTTACTGATGCATCTTGAATGATATTAGATTCATAGAGATTTGATATGACTTCCAATGCGGTATTTATATCAACTTCAAGAACCCTCGCAAATGTTTCACTGATAGTAGAAATAGGTTGAGAGCCAGAAATGTACGCTAGCGCACTTAATACTCTCGTATCATGCATAACATAGGTTTCTTCTTGTAAAAGAAGGTCTATGTGTATTGTTTTACCGAATCGAATACGAAAAAATGGATTTAGCTTAAGTTCATTCGGCATATCTATTATAGACACCATATTTTTCTCCCTAACCAATAAACGCAAATGATGAAGCGGCTTCATTCAATCCATCAATCCCAAGAAAGGCCTCGATGTCTTTCTCTGGAAGAGAATATCCTCGAAAAGAACGCCGTCCCATTGATGAAGCCAAATATGCTAATGTTTGCATGACATGACCAAGGTCATGCTGCATGACGCGATATGAGCGACCTTCTCGATAGCGGAACATGCTTCGTTCGAATATTGTCCCAAAGAGAAAGGCTAGGATAGGTTCGAAGCTAAGTCGTGAACGATGCCCAAGTACTTGCTCGAATAATAGTTCGCTATGATCCCCTGAAATCAGCAAAGATAACCCATGGCGCTTGACGCAATAATGGTAAAGACCTTTGGCTATGCCTAGGCAGTCTAAGATAACTATATAAGCCTCAGTAGGATGTCGGCTTCCCCCAGAGGGGGAGGTTTTTGCTACATGAGCGCCGGAGATAGGTAGGCGTCTTGTTGCGGTTTGACCGAAACTTAACTTTAGTAAATAACTCAACTCATCAATGTTGAATTGTCCTACTTTGTTACCTTCTGAAACATTTGTTGAAAAAATTTCATTCAATCCAAGTGTTTTTTTTACATTTACTTCAGAAAGATTGGGTAATTTAATAAAAGGTAAGTTTTCATAAATCTTATAATTAGAGGGAGGTGTTTCTTTTTTTAAATATGCGCGCATACCCATTTTATCTTCAAGCCCTTTAGGATCCTCAAGATAGTCCATCCTGATTAGCCTAGTCGTATAAAAATGATATTGTAGCGCTTCTCCCCAGCCATGTTCTTGCCAGGAATTTCTAAAATAATCTATATGCTTATGGGACTGGTCATCTTGTAATATTATCATTTTTATATCTATTAATTGATTAAAAGAAGCCTCAATAATTTCTTTAGATAAATCAAACTTTATGCTTATCTGGTTAATAGCATCATCCATATCAGTCCAATCAGATAGTATGGATTGAACAGCTAAGAACAATTTTTGGGTAAGAAGATCACTAAAATAATTATCTAAAGTTGATGTATTCCTAATAAATATTCCTCTAGGAGTACTCATTCCATTAACACCGAAAGCCATTTTAATCTTCATTATTTTAATCCTGTATTAATCGATTTGATTCTTTCGTTAACCAACGATTGAAATGAGTTTCTGGATCATTATTGAAATATAAGAAAATAGGATCTCTCACATCGTATCTTTGCACCTTAAACTCACCATCATTTGACTCAAAAATACGATGTAATGTCGAATACACCCTTGAATTAAAGTATAAAACGAAATAAGGTATTTCACCTGCTTCGCAGGCTAGTAAAGCAGAGGCGCAAATTCTAATATGTAATGAAGCATATGGAAGAGATTTTAATGAATGTTTTTCTAATGTTATCCCTGACTGGGAAAATTCTATAACATATTCTCTGGATATATTTGAAGGAAGAATAATCTCTATCCCATATTGAACCTGCTGTTTACACAATTTTGAAATAGGACCATCAGTTAATTTCTTTTGCATTTCTAACCATGGGGTAAGTTTATTTTTTAGCCAATCAAAAACAGCTTTTTCTAGGTTGTTAGCGCCAACACATTTCGGATCATCATCTAGAAGTAGGGGTAAATTCTTTGTCGGATCAACTCTGGGGCGATCGAAATCCCCTATACTTTTTACTATTGGAGAGGCCTGTGTATCTAAATTTGGTATTCCATTGACCACCGAAATCACATCACCAGGCAATAATGAAACCATTTCTATACCAAGTAGATAAGGTTTGATCTCTTCTATAAAGTCTTTTGGGTGCATCGGGAAACTATAATAATTTGCCCAGTCATATTTCTCTATGTATTTCATTCCAGAGCAATTTGGAGAAAACATTAATGGGGCAAGCGTTTTTATGCCTGTTAGCCTCTTCTCAATGTCCGTACTAGGAAAATCTAAGTCCCAATATGTTAAAAATCGATGTTGGACATCTGGATAACCACCTATTAGCACTGGAACCTGTTTACAAAATGTTTTTATACGTCGCACTTCACGAATATCTAAGTGAGAATCACCAGTAAATGAGACTACATTTTGTTCATCTTTTACGGTGCAACCGAATTCGAAATCTGCATGTTCTTGTTCACCGGTAAATAAAATTTTCAATGAAGATATTTCTATCCTATCGCCAGTTTCTGCAATTTGAGTATTACTAAATCCAAGCATATTTAAACATAATTTGACACTTGGCAATGGAGGGTAAATAACCAATGCATCGCGATTTAGCATAGATAAACTTTCTGGTTCAAAATGGCCTGGGTGTTGATGTGTAATAATTATCACATCGATTTTGGGTATTTGTTCAATATTTATTAATCGATCTGGGCATACTTGTGCAGTTCCAGCTTGAAATACAGATGTTAGCAACGGATCTATTAATATCGTTAGATCTGATGTTTCTATAAAATAGCAAGCATGACCTAAATATGTCCATTTCATAGGAATAACTCATTTAGTGATAGCGGAATTCTTTATTATAAGAAATTACCACCTTGTGATTAGTAAATTTCCTTTCTTGTCTTTAAGAAAATATGCTCCTTAGATACCACTTTTTTCTAAGGAACATATCTTCAGAAATATTTTAGACAAGAGGAGCTATAGATCAGTAAGTTATACCAATATTAAATGTAAATACCAATTAGTCTATATTTAAAACATATAGTTAGCGAATACAGCATTGTTCTATTAGTTTCTCTTCTAAAGAGTCAGTTTTTGATTTTATAATAAACAGGCCTTTCGGTTTGTCTGTTTTATTCGGCTCGATCATTTGTGCTGCTCTGCTGAGGTTTGCCGAAATTTTTTCAAGATCTTTATTCGAGGCATTGCCCAATATTTTAGAGCTTCTCATTTTTCATTCCTCATCTTTTTGAATAAAAGCATAAATTCTACTACATGTGGCTTATAACTCCATTTTGCTAAAAAATATATTGCATATCTCTAACAAACAACCTCAGTTTAATTTTTGAAAAACATTTAGCAGTGATATAAATCACAAAAATAACCTTAAAAATCTATGACTGTAGTATATTGTTTTGATAAATTGTTATTGAATTGAGTTCATGTGGTAATATAAGTTTTTATATAAAATAAAGATTTCCCTTTATAAATATGATAAATAATTTTAATTTTTTTATAAATATTTAATATTACTTATTGTAATAACGTAATTAGTCGAATCCGCCCACATTTTCTTTTCTTAATATTTTTTTTGTTAGTTTTCTAATTTCCAACAAAATATACAGGTTACTAAGCGAATTATTTCCCAACTAAATTCCTCTCCCGCCAAAGACTTGGTGAACACCCCACCAGCCGATTAAAAAACCGGGCAAAGTAAGCCGGATCTTTAAACCCAAGCTGATAGGCTATTTCAAATACCGGACTGTCACTAAACAGTAATAACCGCTTTGCTTCCCGCAATTGTTTGTCAAAAATTAATCGCTTTGGAGGTCGGTTGGCAAACCGTCGGCACATATCTTTCAGGCGAGACTCCGTAATCCCCAATTTTTCCGCGTATTCCGGTACGGCAAGATGTTGGTGATAATGTTGATCAATCAACTGGTTGAAGCGCTGAAATAGTTTTAACTCTCCCCGAACACCACCGGAATGATGATCATCAAGGGGAATACTGCGCAGCAGAAAGGTAAACAGTGACTGAGCCAGAAATGCCAGCGATTGTTCGCGCCCAACAAATTGGTTGGCAGATTCACGCCTGATTAAGGCCCAATAGTGGTTGAATGTTTTCAGTTCATCAGGTTTATCTGCTACAGAAAGGCAGATAGCAGGAATATCAACCACTTCCCGATGAGTAGGATAAAGTGAATTAAGCAACGGTGTAATTAATGACTGACGGACGGTCAGGACATAACCGTCCGTGTCTTCCTGCGTAAAAAAAGCATGGGGAACAGAAGGGGGAGTCAGGATAAATAGCGGGGCTTGTACGGAATAGTGCTGTTCATCCAGTTGCAGTTCAATTCGTCCTGTCACCAGATAATGCAGTTGGAAAAAACCATCATGGCGATGTGCCTGCATATCACGACCAAAAAACGCTGCCATGCGACCAAAAGTTTGATAATGCACATCATCCGATCCCTGAGTTTCATCATAATCCTTGCTGATATCGATATTGGTGATGATAGGTTTTGTGATGTTGGATACAGACATCGATTTTTCCCTCCTGTGCCGCGTTACTGGCCAAGATATTTTGCCTGTTATTTACGATGTTGTCCGTGATCTGGCATGTTGCATTGGGATAAACAAAACCATCAATGCTCCGATAACCAATAACCCTGCGACAAAATAGAGTCCTGCGTTGAAACTGCCGGTTTGATCTTTCAACCAGCCGATCAAAAGCGGGCTGACAGCAGATCCCACATTGCCCGTGGCGTTGATCACGGCGATCCCCACCGCTCTGGCGCGCAGACTGATCGATTGATCCGGTGTCGTCCAGAATACCGCCATGGCAGTGAACGATCCGGTGGAAGCCATGATGATCCCCAGTAGCTGTATCATGCTGTGGTCGGTAAGTGAAGTTAATATCCAGCCTGCGGCGGCAAACAGATAAGGCAGGGCGGTGTGCATCTTGCGTTCTTGCAGGCGGTCTGAGCGGCGGCTCCAGTAAATCATGCCCAAAATTGTGCAGAATTGCGGAATGGCAGTCAGAATGCCGATAATGACATGGCTACTGTTCTGATTGAAACTCTGCATAATCTGTGGCGTCCAGATGTTAATGGCGCTCAGGGTATTGGTCAGGCAGAAATAAGCGAAGGTATACATCAATACAATCGGGGTAAAAACTTCCCGCCATAAGCTGGTTTTTTGCAGAACAGGCGCGTTGGTGTGTTCCTGCGAAAGTTTATCGTTTTCTAGCATCTCCTGAAGGCATTGCTTATCTTCACGGGCCAGCCACTTGGCTTTTTCTGGTGAATCATCCAGATAAAACCAGACAACAAAACCAAGTAAAACAGAAGGGAAGCCTTCCAGCAAAAATAGCCATTGCCAGCCACGCAGATCCCAGATGCCGTCCATTTCCAGAATATAACCGGAGATGAGTGAACCAAATGCCATCGTTACGGGCATGGCGATCATAAACAGCGCATTGGCGCGGGCCCGATAATAGGTCGGAAACCAATAAGTCAGGTAGACCAAAATGCCGGGTAAGAAACCCGCTTCTGCAATGCCCACCAACATGCGCAGGATATACAGGCTGGTAGGACCGGTCGCAAACATCGTCGCCGTAGAAGCAATTCCCCATAACACCATAATGGTGGCAATCCAGCGGCGGGCTCCCACAATACTCAGCATGACATTGCTCGGAATGCCAAAAATCACGTAAGTGGCGTAAAACAGTGTGGCTGCCAGCCCGAACATGGTGGACGTCAAGCCAAGATCTTTCCCCATCGTTAAACCAGCAAAACCAATATTAATGCGATCTAAAAATGAGAAAACAAACAGGATAAAGAGAAAGAAAATCAGACGCCGGAATAATTTATTGATGACGTTTTGCTGTTGAGAAGTGAGTTTTTGGTGTGAATAAGCCGGATTATTTGATTTGGGTGATTTGGGTATAGCGTCAGGTGAAGTGCTCATTGTCGTTTCCTTTTTATTGTTATTAGGAAATTGAGTTATCAGGAAGTTGAGTTATCAGAAAATTCAAACTGCAATGGCAGATGTCGCGATCAACATCTGCGGTGTAGGGTATTGAGTCGTGTTGTTTTCGGTAATGAGTACTTAATAACTGCTGGATAATGGCGTGTTGAGTTCTTCCCGAATGTTGCCAAAACGTGCAGCCAGCGCGTTGGCAGCCCCTGTCAGTAAGCTTGTATCAATACCTACGGCAACAAACAGGGCGCCCATATTGAGGTAATGCTTAGCCTCATCAACATTGGTCATCAAAATGCCTGCCGCCTTACCAGAAGCCTTGATTTGACCTATCGCTTGTTCAATCGCTGTTTTAACTTCTGAATGCTGAGGATTGCCGATGTGTCCCATATCCGCACTGAGATCCGCAGGGCCGATAAATACGCCATCAACACCTTCGACTGCCGCGATTTCTGGCAGATTTTGCAGGGCTTCACGCGTTTCTACCTGTACCAACACACACATTTCGTCATTGGCGCGGGATAGATAGCCAGGAATGCGATTCCAGCGGGAAGCGCGTGCCAACGCACTGCCTGCCCCACGAATACCCGCAGGCGGGTAGCGAGTGGATCGAACCGCTTGACGGGCCTGTTCTGCGTTTTGAATCATTGGAAGTAACAATGTTTGAGCGCCAATATCCAACAACTGTTTGATGATCACCGGATCGTTCCACGGGGGGCGAACGACAGGCTGGCTTGGATAAGGGGCGATGCCCTGCAATTGAGCAAGGATGGTGGAAATATCGTTGGGGGCATGTTCGCCGTCAATCAACAACCAATCAAATCCTGTTCCTGCCAGAATTTCTGCACTGTAGCCACTGCATAGCCCGAGCCATAGTCCGATTTGTGGTTGTCCTGATTTTAGAGCTTGTTTAAACCTATTTGTTAATTGATCCATGATCGTACCTTAGAGATTTTAAACAAAGTGGCAGCTAATGGAGCCTAAGACACCATAATCGACATGAAAGGTATCACCTTTGCGCGCAGGGACAGGCCGGGTAAAGGAGCCAGACAAAATGATCTGGCCCGCTTCAAGTTGAACATCATGTGGTGCCAGTTTATTGGCAAGCCACGCCACGCCATTGGCCGGATGATTGAGAACGGCGGCTGCCACGCCGGATTCTTCAATCACGCCATTGCGGTAAAGCAGGGCGCTGATCCATCGAAGATCGAATTCATCTGGCTTGATCGGACGACCTCCCATGATGACACCACCATTGGCGGCATTGTCAGAAATCGTATCGAACACTTTACGCGGGCGCTGAGTATCAGGATCGATGTTGTGGCAGCGGGCATCAATAAGTTCCAGCGCCGGAATGACGTAATCTGTCGCGTTATAAACATCAAACAGCGTACAGTTTGGACCACGCAGGGGTTTTGCCAGTACGAAGGCCAGTTCGACCTCAATGCGTGGCACAATAAAGCGTTCGCAAGGGATATCACCGCCGTCCTGAAAAAACATATCATCCAGCAGGGCACCATAATCGGGTTCATTAATTTGTGAACTGGCCTGCATGGCTTTAGACGTCAGGCCGATCTTATGACCTTTGAGAACTCGGCCCTCCGTAATTTTCAAATTTACCCATTCGCGTTGAATGGCGTAAGCATCCTCAATCGTCATTTCTGGATAATCCAATGAGAGCTGGCGGATCTGCTCACGATTTTTTTCTGCCTGATGTAAACGGCGTGCAACCTGTGATACGACTTCTTGCTGTAGCATAGGAAATTAAGCTCCTTTAGCTTCTAATCCTCCAAAACAGAGGTATTTTACTTCCAGATAATCTTCGATACCGTAACGTGAACCTTCACGTCCCAGTCCCGACTGTTTGATACCGCCAAACGGCGCAATTTCGTTGGAAATCAGTCCCTCATTGATGCCTACCATACCGCTTTCCAGCGCTTCCGCCACGCGATAAATCCGGCCGATATCGCGGGAATAGAAATAGGCGGCCAAGCCAAATTCCGTGTCGTTGGCAATGCGGATGGCTTCGTCTTCATCACGGAATTTGAACAGGGGAGCCAATGGGCCGAATGTTTCTTCGTGGGCAACCTGCATGGATTCCGTAACATCGGCCAGAACCGTTGGTTCAAAGAACAAACCACCCAGAGCATGGGATTTACCCCCTGCCAGAATACGTGCGCCGTTGGAAACCGCATCGCTGATATGAGCCTGTACTTTCTCCACTGCGGCCTGATTAATCAGTGGCCCTTGTTGTGACCTGGTGTCAGTGGCCGGCCCGACATGAAGCTGTTTCACTGCTTGTGCTAAACGTTCCGCAAACACATCGTAAATGCCTTCCTGTACCAGAATCCGGTTGGCACAAACACAAGTTTGCCCGCTGTTACGGAATTTCGCTGCCATTGCACCTTCTACAGCAGCGTCAAGATCAGCATCATCAAACACGATGAAAGGCGCGTTGCCACCCAGTTCGAGGGAGAGTTTTTTCACGGTATCAGCACTTTGTGCCATCAATAACTTGCCAACACGTGTAGAACCGGTAAACGAAAGTTTGCGTACGATAGGACTTGAAGTCAGTACTTCTCCGATCGCTTTGGCATCTATTCCGGTGACGATATTCAGGACACCGGCCGGAATTCCAGCTTTCTCTGCCAATACAGCCAGTGCCAACGCAGAGAGTGGCGTTTCAGCCGCAGGTTTCAGAACCACCGTACACCCCGCCGCCAGTGCAGGCCCGACTTTACGGGTGATCATCGCATTGGGGAAATTCCACGGTGTAATGGCAGCAACAACGCCAATGGGCTGCTTAATGGTGGCAAGACGTCGGCCCGGCATTGGGGAAGGGAGGGTTTCACCGTAAATGCGTTTGCCTTCTTCTGCAAACCATTCGATAAAACTGGCACCGTAAGCAATTTCTCCCATTGCCTCCGCGTGGGATTTACCCTGTTCCGCACTCATTATTTCAGCCAGAGCGATTTGATTTTCCATAATCAAATGGAACCATTGCTTGAGCTTTTGGCTGCGCTGCTTGGCGGTTAACGCCCGCCATGCAGGAAGCGCATGGTTAGCGGCTTCAATGGCAGATTGTGTCTCTGTTGCTCCCAGATTACTGACATTGGCAATGATTTCACCATTGGCAGGGTTAGTCACTCCAAAGGTCGCTTTATTTTCTGCATCAACCCATTGACCGTTGATATAAGCCTGTTGGCGCAGCAATGATGTATCCAGATAACTTGTCATAGTTTCCTCTTTATTTAAAAAAACAGACGCGAGTGATCTTAATTATGCCACCTATCGTCGTTACTCTTTTGCTTTAAACAGGCTATGAACGTTATTGGATTTATAATTCAGCACAGGATCGAGCTCTTCCATAGTGAAAGAGAGGCCAAGATAACGCTGCGCCATTAAATCGGCGAAATGCGCTTTGATTAAGGCAAATAACATCTCTCCGACTTTCTGCCGATCTTCAAGGCTGCGTCCGGCACCAATTTTCAATGTCATATGAACAAATGCGTAATCTTGTTTTCCATCCGCCATTTGCCAGGTATCCAACCAAATGGCGCGACTGCGAATACCGCCCAGAGGGAAGATGCCCGTCTCTGCCAGCGCTTGGTTCACTTTGGCAAATAATTCCGGCAAGTTGGCTTCTTTGCGGATATTTTCAGTACACTCTGCATAAAAATGTGGCACGGTTTACTCCTGTTGGCATCAATTTTATCGACGGCCTTTTCATTAATGTCTGCTACTTATTAATCGTGTCCGGTAATGGGAAAATGGCGTTAACCTGCCCTGTACCTGAACTTGCGAACAGTTCTGTCAGAAATTCCACTTTGCCGTCATATTTATCCCAACCGAGCAGGCCAAGCAGCATTACGGTATCGTGCATATTGCCTTCTCCCCGGCAATACTGTGCATATTCCGGCAGCATCTTGCAGAATTCCTTGAACTTGCCCTCTTTCCAAAGCTGTACAACACGGCGATCCATTTGCTCATCAAACTCGCGGGTATAACTGTTCATGCCTTCTTCGGCGCGTTGATCATCAATAAAGCTGTGCGACAACGAGCCGCTGGCCAGCACTGCAACCGTGCCATCGTATTTCTCAATGGCCCGTAAAATGGCTTCTCCCAATTTGCGGCTATCTTCAAAAGCGTGGACAGTACAAAAGGCAGAAATTGAAATCACCTTGAAACGGCGGTCACTGTTCATATAGCGCATTGGCACCAGCGTGCCATATTCCAGCTTCAGGCTCTGGATCTCGTGTGATTGAGCACGAACTCCCATCTGACGCGCCTCTTCCGCAATCATCCGCCCCAATTCAGGATTACCGTCGTACTCATAGGTCATGTCACGGATAAAATGTGGTAGCTCATTGCTGGTATAGATGCCAGAAAAATGGTCAGTACAGTTAATATGATAGGCGCTGTTAACCAGCCAATGGGTGTCGAAAACGATAATGGTATCGACACCCATTTCACGACAACGGCGGCTGATCTCTTTATGTCCGTCAATGGCACTTTGTCGGCAGCCGTGATGCTTGCCCGGCAGTTCAGACAGGTACATAGAAGGCACGTGTGTAATTTTCGCAGCTAACGCTAACTTTCCCATAAACCCTCACTTAATATTAGGATGGCCAACTGTGGTTAACGCTGGAATTTATTTCATTCCTGATTGATCAAACGCCCCAACGGGGAATCGGATGATCGCCCATAGAGATACAAACGTTCTTCACTTCGGCAAAGACTTCGAAGCTGTATTCCCCGCCTTCACGCCCGACACCGGAGGCTTTGATTCCACCAAATGGCTGGCGCAGGTCACGGACATTTTGCGAATTGACGAACACCATACCCGCTTCAATGCCACGCGCCAGACGCAAAACTTTGCTGACATCCTGTGTCCAGATATAGGATGCAAGGCCATATTCCACGTCATTAGCCATGCGCAGCCCATCCTCTTCGCTCTTGAATGGTAGCAGGCAAGCAACAGGGCCGAAGATCTCTTCCTGTGCGACACGCATACTGTTATCCACATCAGCCAATACAGTGGGGTGCAGGAAATTGCCATTTTTCAGATGGGCAGGCAAACCAGTGGGTTTATCGGGGCCACCCGCTAACAATGTTGCACCTTCTTCGATCCCCAAACGGATATAGTTGGAGACTTTTTCCCAGTGTTGTTGGCTGATTAAGCTGCCAACCTGAGTATTGAGATCGTTGGGATCGCCGACGCGAAGCCGATTGGCACGTTCGGCAAAGCGTTTAACAAATTCGGGGTAAATACTTTCTTGAATGAAAATACGGGAACCTGCCGTACAACGCTCGCCATTTAGGGAGAAAATGGTGAATAGCGCGGCATCCAGCGCGCGTTCAATATCGGCATCTTCAAAGATCAGAACGGGGGATTTTCCACCCAACTCCATGGAATATTTTTTCAGCCCGGCATTCTGCATGATTACGCGACCGGTAGCTGTTCCACCCGTAAAAGAAATAGCGCGCACATCGTGATGTTTTACCAGCGCATCACCTGCGGTGTTACCGTAACCCTGTACCACATTCAATACGCCTGCCGGAATACCGGCTTCCAGCGCCAGCTCTCCCAGACGATTAGCCGTGAGTGGTGAAAGTTCGGACATCTTTAAAACAGCCGTATTTCCCAGAGCCAGACAAGGGGCGACTTTCCATGTTGCCGTCATGAAAGGCACATTCCATGGGGAGATCAATGCACAAACCCCGACAGGCTGAATCAAGGTATAATTGAGCATCTTGTCATCAACGGGATAAGTGCGCCCGTTCATTTGCTGGCAAATTTCAGCGAAGAAATTAAAATTCTGGGAAGCCCGTGGGATCAACACATTTTGTGTCTGGTGGATGGGCAGACCGGTATCCTTCGTTTCCATTGCAGAAATTTCAGGAACATTTTGATCAATGAGTTCTCCCAAACGGCGCATCAGGCGAGCCCGCTCCTTCATCGGGGTATTAGCCCATTTCGGGAAAACTTCTTTGGCAGCAGCAACCGCCTGATCAATCTCTGCTTGCCCGCCAGAAGCCACTTCAGCCAGCACCTCACCGGTTGCGGGATTTGTTGTTTCGAAATAGGTTTTGCTATCAACGTTCTTGCCGTTGATCCAATGATTGATAATAGTCATGACAAACTCTCCTCATATTCTTGCTGGCTGACAATGTGATTCACCAGACGACCAACATCTTCAACTTCCACGATAACTTCATCCCCGGGGACAACATTGGACAGCCCTTTTGGGGTTCCGGTGGCAATCATGTCGCCCGGTTGCAATGTCATGAAATCGCTGAGATAGGTAATCAGGAAAGGAATGTCGAAGATCAAATCGGCGGTTGTGCCCTGTTGACGTAACTCACCATTAACCCAGGTTCTCAGGGCCAGCTTATGGGGATCGGCGATCGCATTCTTATCCACGATCCAAGGGCCGATTGGCGTGAGCGTATCCCGGCTTTTTACACGCAAATTGGGACGATAATAATTTTCCAGATAGTCACGGATGGCGTAATCATTACAAACGGTATATCCCGCAACGTAATCCATCGCATTTTCTCTGGAAACTTTATGTGCGGGTTTGCCAATCACGACAACGAGTTCTGCTTCATAATGCATGTACTCCACATTGTCGGGGCGGACAGAAACCTGACGGTGGCCTGTTAAGCTATTGGCGGCCTTGATAAATACAAGAGGTTCTTCCGGTGGCTTAAACTCCAGTTCTGTTGCGTGATCGGCATAATTCAGCCCCAACGCAAACAGGGTTCCGTTGGCGGGAGGAAGCCATATAGCATCTTCACTGTTTACCGTACTGCCATTGGGCAGGAGAATATTTTCCTGCTCATCTACGGTGACATTCAGTTCCTGACCCTGATAATAAATTTTGGCGTGTTTCATGCCTGACCTCCTGCGAGTACGACCCTATTTTCCAGGTTGGGGAAGCCTTCAGCCTTGATTGTGATTTGATCACCGGAACGGAGAGTGGCGCGTTGATGGGGAGTTCCCAACAGGATGACATCACCTTCTTTCAGTGTGGCGAATTCACTTAATGCCACCAGCAATTCCTGCGCTGAACGGACAAGATCTTTGGTTGACCAGCGATCAACTTCCTGCCCATTAATCTCAGTCACTATATCAAGCAATTCCACGGATCTTATCTTGCTCATTTGACCTATCGGGCAAAAACCATCCCGACATTTCGCTTTAATCGCGGGACGGTAAAACGATGTTTCTGGTAGGCTGACTTCATTTGCTAAGGCATATCCGGCAATGTACTGATCCGCATCCTGAATAGAGACTTTACGGGCGGTTTTTCCAATCAGCATTGCCAGAGTTGCGCCGCTTTGTACCGTTTCTCCGGCAGGATGAGGAATCACATCCCCTGAGCCAATGACAGTATTGCGGGGTTTGATAAACCAAATTGGAGTTTTTGGCGGTGTTTTATAGGGTGCTTCGTGAAATGCCCCATTCCAGAAATCGATCTGGCTACGATGGTTTAGGGCGACGGCAAAGACGGTGCCTTTCATTGACAACTCCTTGTAACCTAAGCGGCTTATAGAGAGAATGTTATTAATATATTAATAAATCATGTTCGGGCAATCTTCAATATGTTAATTTGATTGTTAATTTTAATTGTGATCTATGTAACAACACTTTATTGCTGATCATTTTTACTACATAAAGATCAGCCTGTTATATTTTTAACCAAGGTCATTTGGGTTCGTATTTAACTTATTGTTAACTTTTTAGGAATGGGATGATTTTATTTATTTGTTAATGTTGAAGTCTTTCTCCTTTGTGGATGATTATGAGCGTGTTAGTCTTTTTGGTGTTCATGTTGTCTATAATAAATAGCGTGGGCGTTAAACTTATAGAATGACTAGCGATTAACTAAAGAGTCACTTTTACTTATGCATGAATCCTTAACAATTGCATTGCTTCAAGCGAGAGAAACCGCGATGGGTTTTTTTCGGCCTATTTTGAAGAGCTATAATTTAACTGAACAGCAGTGGCGTATTATTCGTGTACTTGCAAGTAGCCGTTCTATTGATTTTCATGATCTAGCTTGTCTCACTTGTATCCTTCGTCCAAGCCTGACAGGCATTTTGACACGTATGGAGCGTGATGGGCTTATCTTCCGCCTGAAGCCTATGAATGATCAGCGTAAGCTGTATGTTTCTTTAACTCCGGCTGGGCAGGAACTCTATGAGCAGGCAAAAGGGCAGATTGCTGAGGGTTATCTGGCGATTGAAAACGCTTTTTCTCCAGAAAAATTGGCCCAACTTTTAGGGTTATTGGATGAATTTATTGCTATCGGGAATCTTTCTCAAGAAGATTTGGATGAAGAAAGCGAACTATAGATTGATGGTTTATTAATGTATTAATAATTTAATTGATTAATACATTAAGTGTAATATCAAATCAAATGTAATATCACATATAGTATCCAACATAGTATAAAGGCCGCCGTAATGAATTGCATAGGAACGTTGATGCAGTATATTGCGGCGGTTTTTCTGTTTTATATCAGAGGGAATGTTTTAAGAACGCTGGTGGTTTTTATTAGAAAAATTAAAGCATCTCCCTTCACCAATACCTATGACTTTGAGCAGGAAGAGGGCAATCCGGCTACTCTTCCTGCTATACCTGTTATGCTGACAAGACAATTTTCAATGCCTTCTCTTGGGCTGCATGACTAAATACTTCATAAGCAGTTTCTATTTCATTCAATGGATAATGATGGGTGACCAGCTTTTCAGGTGCAATTTTGCCGGATTGGACGCTTTTCAGCAGCATGGGAGTACTGCTTGTATTTACCAGTCCAGTGGTAAGGGTAATGTTTTTGATCCAGAGATTTTCCAGATGCAGATCAACGGATTTGCCGTGGACACCAACATTGGCAATGAATCCACCTGCTGCGATGATATCCTGGCATATTTTGAAAGTTGCGGGGATCCCCACACACTCAATAGCGACGTCTACACCAATACCGTCAGTCAGTTTGTTGATGGTTTCTACTACATTTTGTTTTGTCGGGTTGATAACCGTGTTAGCACCAAACTGCCGGGCGACGCTAAGGCGGTTATCATCAGTATCGATCATGATGATATGTGCCGGGGAGTAAAATTGTGATGCCAGTAACGCTGATAACCCGACTGGCCCCGCGCCAATTAAGGCGATAGTTTGTCCCGGTTGGACCCTGCCATTGATAACACCGATTTCAAGGCCAGTTGGCAGGATGTCGCTGAGCATTAATGCCGCTTCTTCATTGACACCTCCCGGCAGACGATGCAGGCTATTATCAGCATGGGGGATCCGTACTTTTTCTGCCTGTGTACCATCGATTTTATGCCCCAGGATCCAGCCCCCATCTTTACAGTGTGCATAAAGCTGGCGTTTACAATAGGTACAACTACCACAGACGGTGATACAGGAAATAATCACCTTGTCACCGACTTTGATATTGCGGACCGACTCCCCAATTGATTCAACGATCCCAATACCTTCATGGCCCAATGTCCGGCCTTGTCCGACAGTGGGAACATCTCCCTTGAGGATATGCAGATCTGTGCCACAGATGGTAGTTTTGACGATGCGGACGATAGCATCTGTTGGTTCAATGAGTTGAGGTGGTGCTTTTTCTTCCCAGCGTTTTTTTCCGGCTCCGTGATAAACAAGTGCTTTCATATAACCCCCTTCACAGGTGATGATTGTGGTTTTATGGTGTTAAAAACTACAGTAATCCAGCACACGATTTACGTTATCTGCTGCCTACAGTTTAGCAGATGTCAACGTTTTCGATCTTCAGAATGCTCTCTGAATCAGTCGTAAAATAGAATATGACGAATATATTCAGGAAAACGTTCGTATTTGAAACATGATTAAAGTTTTTTCAGATAGCACAAAAATAGCACAAAACAGTAGAACGATGGTGAAAGTTCTCAAGTAAGATTGGCTTTCTAAACAGTGAATTATCAATAAATCTGACGGTTCCTCATCCCGCTTTATAATTGATATAAGGATAGCCACATAATGTTTAATGAAGCCAGCGGAACAAGCAAGTTAAAAGGTAAGCGAGTTGTAGTCACAGGCGGTGGCCGCGATTTTGGGCAAGCGGTTTCTGTTTGGTTAGCGCGTGAAGGGGCGTATGTTGATCTCTGTGCCCGCCAATTAGCCAGCGCGAAAGCAACCTGTGAGATTATTCATCGTGAAGGTGGTACGGCCCGGGGTTATCAGTGTGATATGAGTGATACCGGCTCTGTTCGCGACTTTGCCAGTCAATTACTGCAAGACGAACAACCTATCGATATCCTGATATTAAGTGCCGCCCAATGGCTGGAAGGGCATTTGGGGGAAGGGGACAGCGATGCTGATATCGTTAGCACCGTCAATTCCGGTATAACGGGTTCTATCCTGCTGACCAAAGCATTACTGCCGAGCCTGCGTCAGTCACAAGGTGCCGATATCGTTGCTATGGTATCGGTTTGTGGTATTCCTCAATTTACCGAATCCGTTGCTCATCCAGCATTCTTTGCTGCCAAACATGCCATGAGTGGCTTTAGCCAGAATTTAGCCCATCACCTGAGTAAAGAAAATATTCGTGTAACCGGGCTTTATCCCCCTGATTTTGAACTTAATGGTTTTGATGAAGTGCTGGATGACCATAAAACCATGGGAGAGAAAATGCTTAACGGTCGTTCCGTATGGGAAACGCTACGGTTTGTGATCACCCAACCCCGTAGTTGCCACATTAAAGCCGTTTACTTTCAGGGGCCGACTTTTAAGGATTTTGCATAGTATAAAGCTGGCTAAGTTCTTTTTGAGTTAGCCAGCCCAATTCAGTAATACTAACTTATTTATTGATTAGCGCTTTTGGGATACCTGTTTTTAGGGTGATAATTATTCCATTTTTCTTCAGCAAACACTTCACTGTGAGGGATTGCTTTCCCATCCCGCCAAAATTTTAAATTCTGCTTAACGGCTTCGATATCTTTATGGCGATATAGCCAACGTAATTCACTGGACGTTATACTTGCACCGTGATCCTTTTTTGATATCACGGTATTAATATCATCCCCAATAGTATCAGCTAAAAAATGAACAGGGGCTTTTCTGTGCATTAACTGATATTCCAATCCGGCTTTACTTGTTTTTTTCCAGAGCGGTACTGCCGCGCCCAGTGATGGGTTTCTCATTAATGCTGTTAAGAGTGCTTCATCATTTTTAACATTGTATTTAGGATGAGTAGAGAGAAATTCCCTAAACCCCATCGCACGTTTGTAATCATGTAACTCTTTTTTGATACTTTTATCGCTGGCATATTCTGTTGGTTTATTGGTATCCCAGACAGCATTGGTTATGTCATTTTGTATCAGTATATTGTTTTTTATCTTTTCCTTTTTTCCAAGAAATTGACCGAATCTGGAAAAAAATGTTTTTGAAGAATCTGGTGCAGGGCCTTTACGCTTAAATCCCATTTTGTCTAGCTTTGATAACGCACTAGCCCTTGGTGCATCCAGACCATAGAGAATATCACCTTGTTTAAATTCATTGATGAGAAACGGTGTTGCTGTTTCTTGTTGTGAGGTAGGTTCCAGACTTTGATCAATAAGTTGATTATTAGGCGAAGCATTATTTGAAGGGTTTTTTGAATACTTTCTCTTTTCTTTATTTTCATATACGGGCATAACGATTCCTTAATATTTCAATCGGGATGATCGGTTATTTTTCTGGTTCTTATAGGGCTTCAATCTTTTTACATCTTTCCATGTTCAATGAGAATGTGGCGATTTATATGGGTAATGAGTGGCTTAAATGATTATTTTTTTATAATTATAAATTGGCAATAATAATTGAAATTAATTCTATGATTAGGCCGCAAAATAGTTTGTGTATTACGATTTTTCTATGGAACCTTGTTCAGGTTCACAAAGGGAGTCACTTATTGACTTAGTGACTGAGAACGATGGCGTTTTGCTACCTGCTTAGAAAAATTGCTGCCTGCACTGTCAACCGTTCCTGTAATCACATTGGCCGGTGATTGAATAATACCAGAGCAATTATGGCAAGCAGGGAAGTCTTGCCCGGCATTCGCTGTGGTCAGCCGTTTGGTGAAAATGGATGATTGAAACATTGCTTTGGTATAGCGTGCTGGATTAAGAGGTTCATTCTGATCTGCTGCAATAAGTATCTGATTCAACGCTTGTACTTCGGCATGCAGACCGGCAATACCTGCCATTGTCGGCAAAATGCCCCCGTTATGTGCAATATGATTTTCAACCAGACGTTGAGTCATCGGGTGTAGCGTTTGCCCATTTTTTTCATACATGTCTTGCAGCCCTGAGATAAACTGACTCATATCGCTTACCCGGTATTCCGTTGCTGTATCATCTCTCAGTGTGCGTACTATATTATTGCTAGGTTTGTTTTTATAACCACTTTCTGGTGTGTTGATCGGAATTGTTTTCCGAGGCAGCAGTTCCACACCGGGAAATAATTTTCCACGACCTAGGTTTCGGTTGTTGTCTTTAAAATTAATAAAACCATCTTGATAGGTATTATTATGCAAATAACCAGCATGGGCTGCATAGTTTTGTAATGCTTTTTTGCTCTCCTTTTTAAGAATCGAGCCAGTTTTATTCTGGAATCTTGCCATGTAAGGCGATAGCAGACCTTGATAGGCAGCGGAAACTCTTTCTGTATCGGGTTTATCGAGATGTAAAGCATCCAAATTCCTATTTAACTCTGACTTTTTTTTATAAATCATTTTATTGTCATAACTGTATGCCATTGTATCCTCTGAATTCTTGATTAAGGTTTGTTGATGTTTACTATAAATACCACTATGAATTAATTATTCATCTCTATTTTCTGATGAAAGTTTTAGTACTTGTTTATTAATACTATTAATTCTGATTTCTATTTTATTTTTTGCCCTCACCAGTGTATCTAAAGTTAATTTATCTCTCTTTATTTTAGAGAATAACCCAGTAAGGGCCATTTCATCATCCCCATATTCTCTGCGCATAAAATTAACTGCGTCAGAATGGCTCTCATTTATCACTTCACTAATTTTTTTAGTGAAATCCAATATATGTTCAGCCTTATCTTTGCTGAGTTTTCCTGATGCTTTATAATGCGATACAGCCAAATCAGCAAGTTGATATACAGGGATTTTAACCGGAGATAATTTACCCGCAAGTTGTGATGTTAGCAGGTTAGCCGCGGTGACTTTCAAATTATCTTTGTTAGTTTCAGTTTTAATTGTTTTCGTTATCAAATTCTTATCATAATTATTGATATCTAATATCATATTTCTTGTTTTAGGATAAGGATGTACAATTCCAAGCTGATCATTTAATTTTCCGACAGCTTTCTTGCTAATATAATTTAATCCGGTACTTGATGCCATACCTACCCCTGTACCAACAATAGTTCCTACTGGACCAGCTATGGCTGTTCCTATTGCTCCCCCAATAGCACCACTGGCAGCCGTTCCGGCTGTACTTAATACAGATTGTAGTGCAGTGGTTCCTATATTTTTTGCCAGGTTAATTTTTGAAGACTCAGTGGAGTCCATTGATTTTAAAGTGAGATCTAATTTCTTTAAATGCTCCTTGGTAACAACCATAAATTTGTAATATTGAGAAATATTTTCTTTCCAAAATTTATAATTTCGAATTTGATCTAGAGTAATGAGATCGTTTCCCGGTATTATATATGAATTTAATCTTGTCTCCGATGTAAAGCTACCTAGATCGCTATCGATAGAATGTGTTTGTACTGGCGCGGCCTCTCTGAGATATCCAGGCATATTATATTTCCTTTTAGTTTAAGTATATATTGAAGTTTATTTAATATGGTTAAATCGTTATCTGGAATATATTTTATCTATCTGGTTATTTTTTATGTTAAATCATTGTATTGTTTTTTGTAAATATCATAATAGGGTTGTTTATGATTCTTGTAATCATTTTCGATATTTTTAAGTTGTTCATAAATTGATAGCACTTTATTGTATAGGCACTCTCCTTCTTCCGTTAGAACTAACCCTTGGCTCTTTCTGACAAAAAGTTTTACACCTAATGAGAACTCCAGTTTTTTTAAGCTTCGGCTAATTGGCGACTGTGTGATAAAAAGCTCCTTTGTCGCTTTATTTATTGATTTATTTTTGGCTACAACAATAAAATTTGCTAAGTCTTTTGAAATAAACACCTCAACTCCTTTTTAAATGCAATAGGGTTTATTCCTGGTGTTATAAAATCATTAATAAATTAGTTACATTGTTATTTTAATGACATGATTTGATGAATTACTCATCACAGTGAGAATCATTAATTATGCAATAATCATATATACACATTAGAATTTGTCAACAATTTAATATACAAATCAGTGCGTTCATAAATATTACTTTAAAATAAATAAATCTTATTAAAAAATAATGGAATGTTTACTATATATGATAAATAAACCTTGTTATTCATAAGGTTGGTTTATGTCATTAGGCCTAGTTTGGTTAATGAGCGATATTATTATGTTAAAAGAATGAAAATTATTCTTGCTTGGCTACTATTAACTGAACCTTTAGGAAAACAGAATTTATTTTCCTTTTATTTTTTATGTCCTAAAATAAACATAATAATATCCCAGTTAAAATAAACTTTTATTTAATGAGTTACGGGAACAATAATAAATTAAATACCGAAAAGATGGTTTTTTTCTATATCCTTAATCCTGATTCCATAATAATCGATCGTAATAACAGTTTTGTTATTATTTAACCAGAGATTAAAAGTTTTATTGATATCCTCTAAATATTTTTGGTGGGTAATACCTGATACAGACAGGGATATAGCAATTTCTGCTGAATTGTCTGGAGTCATAGCCTCTTTCGTTGTTAATAGTTCAACTTTGCTCAGCGCTAGCCTAATATTTTCTTCACTTTCTGATTCTGCAACAGGTTGTATTTGTAATTCCGTAATCAGTAATTCTCGCAAATCATGGCTAATCTTTTCCTGACTGAGCGATGCAATTTGTTCCACTGTAGAAGAAATGGTGCTTACCGGAATCACCTCATCCTGCTTATCGGTGAGGCTAATGGGTACTGTGACTGAGTAATTTAGAGAGAGACGAGGGCGGTTACCCAATGATTGCCAAAAGTTTCCTAAACTATTTAAACTTTCTTTCGGTGGTACAACCTGAGTATAAGCGCCGGGAATATCTGCCAATTGGCGGTTATTAATCAAAGCATTCAGAACTTGTGACATGGCTTGTATTGCCTGATTATCAGGTTGGCTATCTGGGCTGCTGGCATCCGTTGCGGGTTTGGTCGATTCCCAATAGGTAATCAGATAATTACATTTGATATTGGCCCAACCCGGCAATAATCTCTTTGAAGCGGCATTAAATACCCTGGATTCTGTTGAACGAAGCTGTAGATCTTCATGGATATCATAAAGAAAGACACTGACCATCGCATCAGATGGTACGGTATCCAATTCAGGCAGATCAAAACGAATCGCAACCTTTTTATCCAGATATTTTTCCAGAGCCGCTTTTATGGCTTTATTGACATCAATAACAGTTTGCGTTTTTAACATAAAAAATCCTCTTAATTTATTATTGTGATAACCATTAAGTCATCAGTATATTTAATATTTGGCTTATTTTTATTGTCATGAATTTTAAAAAATTAACCGACCCACTTTAGCGAGTTCCCGTGATAATGCTATTTCGATATCTTCATTACTGACTTCGTTATGGTTATTCTCCGCAGCAAAAAGTGAAGACAATAAAGCAATATTGCGAATATTTGCCCCTGTTATGCTTGTTCGTTGGGCTAATTTATCGAAATCCACATCCTGAGCAACTTTGATATTTTCAGGCCAGATTGCCTGCCACATTTTCTTGCGGATAGTTTCATCCGGATAAGTAAAGCGAGTAATAAAAGTAAAACGGCGATTAAATGCACTGTCCAAATGACTGCGGTTATTGGTGGATAAAATAACCAATCCCGGATAATTCTCTAGTCGTTGCAATAGATAAGAGACTTCAATATTGGCATGTCTGTCTTGCGCATCTTTGGTTTCGCTACGTTTACCAAACAAAGCATCTGCCTCATCAAAAAATAAAACACCGGCATCCTGCTCTGCTAAGTCGAAGATACGGGATAAGTTTTTTTCGGTTTCACCGATGTATTTATTCACGACGTTGGATAAATCCACTTTGATTAAGTCAACGCCAATGCAATTGGCAATGACTTCTGCTGCCATGGTTTTTCCCGTACCTGAATCACCATAAAACAGGACACTGACACCGGTACCATAACCAATCTTATCTTTAAACCCCCCCACCAAAACTTGTTCCCGATACTTAATTGCCGTGAGTATTTCTTGTATCTGTTGAGTAATATCATCGGATACTAATAAATCTTTTAATGAACGTTTAGGCGTAATACGTTGCGCCAATTGGCCAAAATTTTGCTGGGCGCGTAAATTGAGTGCCTTATGGATATCGCATTGCTGCAAAATATCCAAAGGATTTCTCTGTTGTTGGTAAAGCAGGGCTTCCTGCAAAATCAATGGCAGGGTTTCAGGGTTAAAGGTGTAACGCTGGCTTAAGGCTATTGCGTCAATATTATTTGCGCAGTGATTGGGTAATTGAGCCGTTAATAGATTGGCTTTTTCCTTTGAGGTCAAAACAGGCATCTCTACCAATAATACCGATAATTTTTTCAACCAGACCAGTGGAGAAGAAGGTTCAATTAAACAAATAATCCTTAATTCAGGTTGATGCAATAAACCTGACAGAGGTTCCAGTAGCTGTTGATTCTGTTCGGCGAATAAGCAAAAATTTCGCAATATTAAGCAGGCGCCGCGCATGCGAATTTCCCGCAAAATAGACTTTATTTGGGAAAGCAGAGTTTTATCATCATTGTCAGCCAATTTAGTGATATCTACTATTAGTGTTTGCCGCTCTTCGGACGCCATGATATTGGCAACTACATGAGTTCTGGCGCTGTCGGTAATGCCTTTTAATAAGATAATGGGACGAATATCATCATGGTCAGATAACAATGCGTTACTGAGCAATTGTTTTAATTTGGTTGGGTAATAACCATTTTCTGCGGGAATTAACCATTCAGAACAATGTTCCAAATCAGGCGTAATATAGTGGTGCCCAAGTAAAAAATGATACACGCTGTTGTCAGTAATAAAAGGTGTCTGAATCCAGAGTGACGTTTTCTGACGGCTATCAATGGATAATAACTGGCAGCCAATCAGAGGGGATCGATGCAGAAAACTCGCCTGTTGTGCCTGTTTCTCCAGAACTGAGTGACAAAATAGTTCCAACGCCAGCGTAAAAGTGGGAAACCGGGATTGTTGTTCTCCTTGAATCAGCGCAAACAGTTGATAGTAGCGGCTATCAAAATGGGGCAGTAAACCTAACAGCAACACATCTCTTTCAAAATCAGTTAGTTCAAAACGTGCAACCAATTCAGTTAACCGGGATGCCACGGGCGTAACTGTCTGTGGTATTGCCAGACAATCATCATTGAGCCAATGGGGTTTACCCACTGGGTTATCCAGTCTGGCGATAATATCTTCTTCGCTTAACAGAAACTCATCAAGGAGATCACCTCGCTGAGCTGATACGCAATGAACATGGTATTGAAGAACGAGATCGATGCGTTCCAGTTGGCTAAATAAAAACGCTAAATTAGGGTCATTATTTTGCTGAAATAAATCAGGGAAAACAGGCGCTGTATTCATAACTTTTTACTCAGACTAAATTTATTGTATTTGATGGTTATAACCACGTTATGGTGATGGGGTGTTTCAACCAGCTAAAGCTCGCTATATTCATTGGCCATGGCCATTCGCTTATTAGTGCATCATAAACTTCGGGTTTAATATGGATATTTGTCATATTGTTTAATTCACTTAATTCCCCGTAACGTTGCAAAAATAAGTGTCGCACATCGTTTACGCCCATTTTTTTCCACGCCGGAAGTTGTTCGATGATTTTTTCCAGCCATTGGTTGATGGCAATTTGTTGTTCTGGTTTTGGGGGATGCCAGCGCGCGTTATCATGTATGGATAATCCACAAAGTATTTTATTGAGAGTCAGTCGCCATGCGGGTATTTCCTCTTCGCCCCAAATTAACCAATCAAGTAAACAAACGGCTTCTCTTTGTGCTTCAAGGTTGATAAATCGGTTTTTCTCCAATAAATCAAAGGCACGGAAAAATGTGGGCAATAGCGGCCATAAAATTATGCAACCGGCATTGCTGATGGGTAAAACGGATTGTGCAGATGGAGTTTGAATCCCATTATTAAGTTGTATGGGTGATATTTTCGCTGATAAAGCTGATTCCGGTAATTCTTTGTGTTGCTCCCTGTTTTGTAAAGTCGCAGGGTTTTGTTCTGCAATCTCCTTGATCAAACCATAATGCGGTTGTGTGGCCGTTGGCTGATGGTGTGTTTGCATGGGCTGGAGTGCAAGTGGGGGGATTGCATCCATCTGCATATGGGGGTTATTGCAAGTCTGTTTTAATAGATTGCTATCATTCTGAGCCATATTGACCGTTGGTGTTTGCTTAATCTTAGTTTGTAATGCTGTTTCTGTTAGCGTATTAGCTTCGTTATTATCCTGTTTTAATGGATTAAAATTATTTTCAATAATATTTTTATGAAAGGTCAGTTTATTTTGAGTTTGTAATGCAAGTGCTTGTTGTGTGGCATGGGTATGTTTCATCTGCTGTTGAAGATAATATTCAGCTGCAAAACTTAATTTTTCTGGCGTCACTTTTGTAACTATGCTTGCTTGTGCTTGCGAATTAATAAATTCAGATGTTGTTGTTTCAGTAAATAACTGACAAAGCATAGTAAGAACATCTGGCTGGCAGAGTTGAATTAAGCGACTTAGCCCTGCTGGTTGTAAACAGTGTTTAGCTAACATAGGTAGCCATTGTTGTGGTTGGTGGTTGATCTGTCGCCAGAATTTATTATCAATACGCACAATATTTGTAGCATGGTGTTTACTGTCATTAGATAACCAGTTCCCCTTGCTCAAGTAATGATCCACTTTTTTTATTAATGAAGATTCATAAAAGACATTGGGATGTATGCTATTTACTGATTGTTCTGGTTTTTTCTTGCTGAAATTACATAATGGGATTTTTTTACTATTAGATTCTCTATTTGTTATATATATATTTTGATTTAATTTTTCTTTTTCTGGTTGTGAGTATATTTTTTCTGTATTTGAAGGGGGTTTGAAGTAATCATGATATTTTTTAAAATATTTTTTTAATTCCGCTTCCAATCTTCTTGTTATTTCTCTTTCAAATAAATCAATTTCAATATTACCAAGATCTAGAATTACCCTTTTAATAGATAATTTACTATTTATATTTAATGGCAGATTTGTAATTTCATCATTAATGATATATTTAATTTTTTTATTAAATAAAGATGAAAGGTCATCCATTATTTTTTCATTGTTATAATATGAAATATCAATGGAAATAGTGATTCTATCAATAAAGTTGACGCCATGCTTTTCAGAGACCATCGTATAGAAGTTCCAGAAGTTAACCTTACCAAACATTAATCAATGAGCGTATTTTTAAACGCTCATTGCCATATTTAATGTTTATTATAATTTGATGATAAAAGCCAGAGTATAATATGGAGGTAAAACATTAACTGAATGAGAATGTGTAGATGATGTTGCTGTTGCGGTATGGGTATGTCCATTACTACCTCCTACATAACTAGTATAAGGGCCGTAAGGCCAAGAATCACTCTCTGTAAGCGAAGAGTTATTTATAGAATAACCACTTACTCTCGTAGAGTAAGAAAATTCCATGCCACTAGTGGAACGGAATCTCATACCACCAATATGCTGATGTGCGGGTATTTGATCTATTGTTAATGATGTTGAATTAACATTCACATTAACTGAAACCGTACTTGCAGTTGTTGTTACATTGTAAGTTCTGTTACTACCACTGCCACTGATGGCTCCTGAAGAATTAACTTGCTCAGATAAAGTATTCGCACCAAGAATAAATCTATTTCTCAGGTCTGGAACTCTAACCCCGCTATGAGTTCCTCCATCACAAAAAGCCCAACCTTCTGGTGCGCTACTGCCAGAAAACATTACAATCATACCTTTTGGCAATATCTTATTAGGATCAATTGCAACACCATTAGCGTCTACTTTAATTCCACCATCAGTTTTAACTTTAACTGCAACACCATTACTATCAACGCTAATTCCATTATAAGGTTTTACTGCAACACCATTATTACTAACGTTAATTCCATTATAAGCTTTAACTGCAACCCCTGTACTAGCAACGCTAATCCCATTATAAGCTTTAACTGCAACCCCTGTACTAGCAATGCTAATTCCATTATAAGCTTTAACTGCAACCCCCGTATTACTGACACTAATTCCATTATCGGGTTTTACTGCAACCCCCGTATTACTGACACTAATTCCATTACTAGCTTTAACTGCAACCCCTTTACTACCACTTATTGCGTCAGTTTGATTAATCAGACCACTACCAAGGCTTACAGATAAAACATGCTCTTCTAGTATTAACGGCGAGAAATTTTGGTTGGAAAGAGTGCCCATTTTTAAACTAAGCGTACCACTATCGTCCAGTTTCAATCCTTCTCCCGGGCCACTTTGTTGTGGTGCCTGACCACAGGCTTTGCGTCCAACATCAGCAATATCGATTAATTGATTGAAGTCGGTTTGCAAGGGAATACTGCCTTCTTTAAATTTATCTTTTAATTTATCAGTTTCAGGCCCAATTCCTTTTGCATTAGATGATATTTGTTGCTCTTGTATTTTTGCAGAATAACGAACTTCTTTCATGGTTAACTCCATAAAATAGATTTAATATAAAATTGTGATTGATAGTTGCTTGTTTTTTTTATTCGTTCTCTTTGGGAACATAGAATAATTCATTCTGGATTATCTTATCAGTATTCCACTGATCGTTATTTTTACCGACAACTTCCTCTCTTTGTTGTGGTGTGGCAACACGCATTGTCCCTACTCCTTTTAAAGAAGAAGGTAATTTACCTAACGTCAAGCTTTCCAGAATGGAATAGGCGGCATCCCCTAATGGCGCGCCATTGTTTTGCCAACGCTGATAAGTATTGCCGAAATTTAAAAAGGGTTCCCGATCCATCCAATGAATAATCATGGAAATAGGGGCAGGGAATTCGGTAAGAATGGTTTCCTTAACCCACTCCTCTAATTTATAGGGATCAACACCGGGTACTTTAATTAAATCACTGTTTACCACCACGCTAATAACAAATGAGAAACGGTCTGTCTTTTCATATTCTTCACCAGAAAAATGCCAACTGTATCGCCAGGCTTTTTCTGGGTCAGGAAACGCCAACGTAGAATGTTTCTGACGTTCAATAACCAAGGTGCCCTTGATGCGATCAAAGCTGACGACTTTGGCATACAATTCTTCTGATTCATCAGCATATTCCTGTATGACACCGACTATCCCTAAATTTTTGGTCAGGGTAATTTCATTACCTACCGCAATCAGGGATGGGAAAGGAGTTTGTGCTGTGCGGGTCAGGCGCCGTTGGTTTTCAGGCAACGGGTTTCCATTTTGGGATTGGTCGCTATCGTAGGCTAAACGATAGTTCATATCCTCCATCCAGACCACGCTGTTTTGCCAGAACAATTTTTTCGCTTTGGCGGCAGTCATGACCCGTTCCAGATTGTATTCCAGTTGAGTACTGTTGCCCACGTCCAGCCAAAACTGATCCCCTTCGGTTTTGGTGATCATTTGACCACGCACGGTAAATCGGTTTTGGTTCTGTTCGCCCTCATAGACGACTAAATTGATCACTTGCCCCTGTGTCAGCTTGCCCTTAATACCTGCTTGTTTAATCACCAAATAATGCTGATCGGTTTGGTTGTCTTCTGTTACTGAATCTGGCTGCTGCTCTTTATCAAACTGGTTATTGGGCTTAACTGGCAGTAGTGCCCGATGTTCCACCAGATAAAAAGGCAGTTGGCTCAGATCAGGCTCCGGTTTAAACAGTTCATTGCCTAACCCCATGCGGGCAGCAATACGTTTTTGTAGTGACGAGACCTGATCAATCCGAATATTGGCACGGTGATAAGTTAATGTTGGTTGCTGCGCCAGATAGCCTTGTTGGACATCACGAAAATCCTCAATGGGCGTGGTAAAGGTGCGTGGCGCCCGCTGAGTGCCAAAATAGCCAAGCAGATAATTGACGATATCCAATTCGTGATCGCTATCAAGTGCAATCTGTTCTAAAAATTTCTTTAACGCGGGGGCATAATCCTGATGTGCTTCATCATTGACAGAACCCGGCTTAAACGGCCATTGATCGCCCCAAACTTCATATCCTTCACGCTTAAAAGCCAACAATTTTGGCAGCATGGCAATTTGTTGGCAGCCACAAGCCAACAACTGCTCAAATGGCAGCATAAATTGGTGAAGTGACAATAAGCGTTGGGCATGTTCACCTTCAGATAAGGGTTGCTGTAGCTCATAGCAAGCAGGCAAAGTATCGCTGACGGGATAATAACGACCCACATCACGATGCCGCCCGTAAACCAATACCACAGGTTTATTCTGAATCAGGGGAGAAGCAGGTAAACTGCCCCGAATTTGGTCTTCATCAACTGTGACGCTGATCCCACCTTTGGCAATCACCTTTAACGGGCCATCATGTTGTGCTAGTTGATAGATTGGATCTTTACCCCACAGGCGAGGATAGTAGCCTTCTTTAATTGACCATGACCAACTATCCTCTTTAATCGGTGTAATCAGATCCTGATTAAAATTATCATCCAGTCGAAGGCGGATTACATTCTGAATGCCTTTAATTTCAAGCAGCTTATTAACCAACCGGCTAAGATTGAGGATAATCGACTTGGTATAATCACGGGCTGTCGGTAATTCAGGGATCCAGCCATGTTCTAATCGTGGCCCTTCAAAGACTTCATCATTGCGCATTCCCGCATCTTGCAGCGTTTCAGTGTGGTAACGCTGTGCCTCAGGCATCAGATATTGTTCTGCTGTAGTATAGACGGCAGCAAAAATAACTGGGATATCCTGTACCTTTACATCGTCATCCAGTTCAATATCCAGTAATAGCGGGAAATCAACCGGTTCTGACCAGATAATTTGGCTGACCGATTCACCAATATTGCGGTTTTGCGTCAAAAAGTCTTTTAGTTGTTGATCGGCAGTAGTCAGATTCTCCTGAGTACGACGGGTTGGTTCCAGATAGAGCCAGTAATTTCCCCGTAGCGTAAACTTTTTTGCCTCTTTACGCTCGACAAAGCTATATTCCCTTTTGGTGGCATCATACCAATAGGCGTAGCGTTGCGTTTCCGGTTCACGTACCAGTTGCACGTTACGGAACAGAAAATCCCCTTTATCCTGTTCTGACTCTGACTTTTTTCCTTTCCAGTCACTGCTATGCAGATCCAGTAATGCCTTCCGGTAATCATCAGTGGTGATTGGCCCACAAGTCAGCGTATTGTGAGGGCCAAATTCAGCGGGAAAAATCCCGTCTTGCTGTCCTTGCTCATTGGGCGCAGGAGTCAATAAGTCTGTTAAGGGAAGGGTATGACGGTAAGCCAAATCTGACACACCGTAACTAAGCCCTTCCAGAAAGGTGATTCCGGGATCGTGTTCTGCCGTGTCGCTCCACAGTTTTCCGGCCTGTTGCTCAACCACCTGATGAGCCTGTTCCAGCAAGGTATCAAAGTGAATATCGTCTTTTACACTGTGAAATAGTGCATCTTGATTACTCATAGTTATTTCCTCGGCATTGCAGCTTGTCATCTGCTTCCCAGACTAAAATCAGCACCTCATTATCTTTGGCTTCTACTGATGCAGTGATATCACTGCCTTTAGCTGCATCTGATCGACGCAGTGTCAGACAAGTGACCCGTTCAACCAGCGGTTGCTGTTGGATGGTCGCCAGTAACTGGTAATAATTAATGCTGTTATTCAGCATAACGGGGCGCTGCTCATCGACGCTCCAGGGCATATACGCCTCACTGAGTTGCTGTCGTAGCTGGCGATAGCCAAAATCTTCGTTAACATCTGGCTTAAAAATCACTGTGTAATTGATTTTCACATCAACATATTGGGGATTGCTGATCTCAATCTCAGCCCAGGGAGAACTTTTTTGCTGTAACCACTCGGCCATTCCTTGCAGGCGTGCCGGGTTGAGTACCGGGCGAAATGGATCATCACTGTCGTTGTAGCGGTTGGCCGGAATAATTGTCAGTTGTTGTTTCTCCAGTGCGGGTACTCTGGTGAGTTCATCATTACTGGGATACTTAACATCAAAGATGCTGACATAATGCTCTTTTAACAGTGTTGCCATATTGCCCCAGGTTAAGGCACGGTTACGGTGGGACAGGTGTTGTGCTCCCCGTTCAAAAAAAGCGTTGTAGGATTCCGGTACACGTCCATTCCATGACGGCCAAGGCTGGTTGATTGAAGCGACCACCATGATGGGTTCAACCGGACGTTGAATGCTGCCAGCCGGTAATGGTGCTAAGAAATGGCTGTTACTGATGCTATCGACATTGACCAATGTTGCTGTTATGGCGTTATAGATCAGGCCATATAACCAAGGATTTTTTCCCCATGAACCTTTGTGTGTGGGGATAACCACGACGGCCTTTAACCAATAGCGTTCCGTTGGCATACGCGTTGCTTGATTGGTCGCATCTGCGGGCAGTACAACTTGCCAAGTGCCATCTTGATACAGATTTTTGGTTTTATCATTGACCCACGCATCCAATGTCGCCCATTGATTCTTTTGGTTCAGGTAATACCAAAAAACTTTTGTAGGTTGTTGTGGCGATTTTAATTTCCAATATAGCGATAAGGTTTGTCCCGGTTCGATATCAGTGACACCAAGGTATAACACGGGATTTTCTTCCAATGGCTCAATTTCGGGGCTATAACCAAAGGGGGGTAGGTTATACGTATCGAACGCGGTCTTATCGACTATTGTTTCTTGTACTTTAAGTGCTGTTACCGTAGGCAGTGCTTGGCTATCTTTTCCCTGTAGCCTGAGTACTGGCTCACTGAAAATAAGGTTATCCAGATCCTCTGGTGCGCTGATTGCGGGTTCTTTATCTGAAAGCTCCAGTGTGACTTCTTTTGTGTTCACTTTGGGCGTCAAGGTTAGCCATTGATTACCGCTACTGATTTGGGCGATCAGATTTTGGCTACTCATGTCTTTATCAAAGGTAACCGTTATCTTTCTTGTCCCTTCTTCCATCATCAGTTGTGCAGAGGTGATTAACATCCCCCCCAATACCGATTTATCCAAATCAGTTTCACTGATTTCGGGGCTATAACCAAAGGGGGTTAGGTTATACGTATCGAACGCGGTCTTATCGACTATTGTTTCTTGTACTTTAAGTGCTGTTACCGTAGGCAGTGCTTGGCTATCTTTTCCCTGTAGCCTGAGTACTGGCTCACTGAAAATAAGGTTATCCAGATCCTCTGGTGCGCTGATTGCGGGTTCTTTATCTGAAAGCTCCAGTGTGACTTCTTTTGTGTTCACCTTGGGCGTCAAGGTTAGCCATTGATTACCGCTACTGATTTGGGCGACCAGATTTTGGCTACTCATGTCTTTATCAAAGGTAACCGTTATCTTTCTTGTCCCTTCTTCCATCATCAGTTGTGCAGAGGTGATTAACACCCCGCCCAATACCGATTTATCCAAATCAGTTTCACTGAATAACCGTATTCCATCAGATGGCAATGATAACTGTGCCTGAGAATCCCACGGTGTCGCGGTAACCCATTGTTGGTTTTCTTTTTTACGGAGCCAGCACAAGTCGCTGATATAACCACGATTCGCCAACAAACTGGCATCCTGCGCATATTGCAGGGCATTGCCTTGTTCATCTTGCCCTGCTTCAAATAAGGTGCCTTTAGTGAGCAGTTGCTCTGTGACAGTGGAATTCAGTTCCACCGACAAAGCAACTTGATCAGGTTGTGCCGGGCGGGAAGACAGCCCCAAAAGCGCCCGATAATAGAGCTCGCGATGAGCCGCCGGTAAGGTATTCAATAAAGATATTGGGGTTTCCAACAATCGTAATACTGCTAATAGAAAAGCCTGATGAGGTAATAATTCTCCATTGGCTTCCATTTCCCCTTGATATAATTCAGCAAGTTTCTCTGGCGTATTATTCGCCATAAAGAAAAAATCATTCCAATGGTTATTGTCCTGATTAAAGGGAATTATTTTGGTGTAATCCTCAATATATTTGAGTAATTGCAAACTGGTGCGATTATCTAATTTAAAATCGCTCATCGGTACCAAGTCTGATAATTTTTTATTTAACTCAGTTAATTCCATAATATCACCTGTGTGGCACAGCGATTCCTCTGTGAATAAGTGATTATTCACACCATTTAATTTCTATTTTATTCAGCCAATGCCTTAATTTACGGTGGCAAAGTTTTGTTGAGTGATAAAACTCCCCTTTCCCGGTGAAGGTGTCATCACATCCGGTTGGGGTGGAGTCACCGTATTATTCATGGCGGGAGATTCAGGCGTAAACATCGCCGTGAATTTCTGCCCCTTAATAATTAAAGGCGCTCCACTGGTACACTGAAGAGCCTGCTGGCTGGTATCCAACGCACTGATGGTAATGGTTCCTGTTCCCGGCGTAGTGTGTGTTGCGGTGAAATAGGTGGCTGAAACCCTGACTTGTTTTTCATTCCCCAGAATGCAGACTTTCTTTCCGCTCACTTGTGCATGTCCTGTGCCGCTGATTTTAGCTGGGCTGGAAGGTGTTACCTGTCGATTCCCAAAGCTGAGATCAAACAGTAAGGTGTCTCCATCTACCACAATGGCTTCACTCATACCACCTCCATCACCCGGCCTTCACCCAACGCCAGAGTTCCCTGAATTTGCTGATTAATATCGCTGCCCCGCAGGCGATATATCACCTGCACTTGCAAGGTACTCTTATTATTTGGCGACTGACGGACTTGGATATCGGTAATATCTGCCCGTGATTCATAACGTAATACGCTGTCATGAATATGGGATTCAATTTCAGCAAACAGTTCGTTGCGGATATTTTCAAACATAAAATCATTTAATCCGCAGCCATAATTTTCGCGCATCAGGCGCTCCCCCGGCTCAGTGCTGAACAGAATGTGCAAACTTTGGCGCACCTCTTCTGCTCCTTCTGCCATTTCCACTCCCTTTTCAAGGGAAAAGGCGGGAGGAAAAGCCCAGCCACGACCATAGAGTTGTGTCAGTATTTGGTTTTCCATTGTTCACCTTTCACTGGGTAAGATTAATTTTGCTGCCTTTGATCTCAACACTGTTCTTGCCAGACAGATTGAGCGATTTATCCATTTCGGCATTCATTGTCTGCGCTTTCAGTGTTAAATCTTTTTTCGCTGATAGAGATATATCCTGCTCCATTTGGGCATTCATTGTTTGTGCTTTCAGTGTGAATTCTTTTTTCGTTGACAGTGAAATATCTTTATCCTGCTGGAGCGTTATTTGGTTTTCTCCCGCACTCATTTGGATTGTTTTCTCTTTGCCATTAATCACGATTTGTTGTTGCGTTTCTCCTTTTTTCACCATCAGCACTTTTTCTTGATTATCTTGGGTAGGTTCCAAAGGCGCTTTATTTTTCGGGTTGTGCATTGCGCCCAGAATCACCGGATAACGCGGATCATTTTCAAAAAAGCCGACAATCACTTCATCACCGGGCTCCGGGTAAAAGCAGAAACCGCTTTCGTGGCTGGCGTAAGGTTTCCCTAGTCTTGCCCACAGAAATTCATTCGGCCGATTCAGTACCGGCAGAATAATCGGAATGCGGTTCAGGGCGGCTTTGTCCTGCTGGTACTTCGCGACTGTTGCAATATGGAGTTCGGTGGCATCGGGCAACATCGGCAGATATTCCTGTTGTAAGCCAATGCTCAATGTGGTTTCCCAATCAATTCGTCGGTTAAAACGATGGCGAACCGCAGTAACGCTTGCCGTTCCATCCAGTTGTGAACCGAATCCCGTCAATTGAATGTTGTCCCCTAACTGATAACGTCCGTCGCCTTTCAGCAGAAATTCACCTGTAACACCAGAAATACGTTGATTCAGCAACAGCCCCTGTGCCAGATAACCACTTTCTTGGGTGGTTAACGGGCTACTGTAGCGAATGTCCCAACTCGTTTTATTTAAAGATGCCAGCCTGTCAGGGGAGAGTGCGGCTTTCCCTACAGCAATGCTGCCATAGCGACCGCCTGATAACTCCTGCTGTTTACTGATATCCCAGCCACTGACTTCCAGCGAAGCAGGGTTAAGATGGTTATCAAACTGCCAACTGGCATCCTTGACGATAATATCTTTTTTCTCATCCCCGCGGCTTTTCAGGGTATGGGTTGGGTTGGATTTCAGGGCGTCAGGCTGGACAAGCTGAGCACCTTCTGTCGTGGGTAACAGCCATATGCCAGTTGCCGATAGCCGACACAACAGAAAACGCCAGTCTGAACAGCGAAATTGCACCATCTGCTCATGCTTTTGATCTAATGCAGCTATCCGTTCAAAGCGAGCCTTGATGCCAGCTTGATTCAACAAGGTATTTAAGATGGTTTTTTCGTTACTGGCTTTAAACAGTTGTGAGTGCTGAGTATCTGCCATCAATTGCAACCGATGCTTGACGACCAAAGTGAGCAATAATTGCTTGTTTTTGATCTTCAACGTATGACGGGTAATCAGCCCGTTAAACAGCACCGATTTTCTGCCGCCGTCAGTCACTTCCAGGCGCAGGGTTTTTCCTGCCTGACAATGGGCCAGCTCAGCCTGTACGCCTGTTTGGCTGAATGAGGAAAGTGGCCTGTCTGGCAGGCTGAGTTTCAGCGTCGCAGAAGGAATGCTGTTAACGCGGTAATAGGTGTCCACATCGACAGCGGCCAACAGGGACAGCGCTTTACCATCTGCAATGATTTTCAGTTGGCGGCTCATGAGTCGTCTCCTCTGGTGGCCTGCAATATTTCACCCGGTACAAATCCGTTGAGATTATCCAGTCCGTTTTGCCAGGCCAGCGTCAGGTAATCGACACCACCAGACAGCGTTGAAGCGGTGCTGGCCGCCATCAGGGCCAGTGAAACGCCATCCTGTACCCGTAAGGCGATTTTCGACGGGGATTTCAGGTTCTGCTCTGTCTCCTGCAAGATCAGACTTTCATCCGCCACTAATGTCAGGATAACCCGTGCCCGCAAAGGCGTGGCATCCCTATCAAATAAGGTGTAATTCACCGATAAGCCTTTCGCCCTGCCGGCAAAATAGCCGCGGCTTTCCCAACGCATTTTTCCCCATTTGATTTGCAGGAATCGCGTTTCATTACTGGTGGCATCCACGCTGCACAGTTGTTTGAGCTGCATTAGCTGAGTTTCAACCGGGGTTTTGTTGCCCGGCATTGTGGCGTCAAAAATCAGTTCAAGGGATAACCCGGCAGGCTTGGCCTGTACATAAATGCTGCTCTGCTTTTCGCTATTAATTGCTTGGGATTGTTGGTAATCCGTCTGGTAATCCAGTTGCAGGGAGTCAGGGTTATACATGGCTTGAATGGTGCCTGCCCGTATTTTTCCTTCCCGGTCTTTATAAGCATTAATGGTCAGTTTTGCTAAACCACGTTCTATTAAACTCATGGACGCCACCCTTCCTCATCGCGTAATGCCGCCAGCACTTCGCGTTTAATTTTTTCAACCCAAATGGCTTCATCCAGACTTTCCTGAATCAAAGAATGGCCTTGTTGAGCTGTTCCAGTCGTTTGTGTTGGTAGTATTGGTGCTGATGAAACCACTTTTGCCTGAATAATTAATTCTCTGATTTCGACTGTCATACTTTGACTCCTAACCAGCACATATCCTGATAACTCAGTTCAAGGGTATTCACCAGAATGGCGTTACTATTCGCATCAAAATCACTGGTCTGCCAGCGTACCGGTAAGGCATTGCTCAACGTCCAACTGGACAAGGGCAGCGAATTTTCGTTTAACAGCATAATCACCACATCGGCATAAGCGAGTTTTTCTCCGCGCAATACCCGGTCAAACATCCAGGTCAAAGGGGAAACCGTCATCACGCCACGCTCCAGCGTTAATGTGCCGTGTTGGATCTTTTCGGCCAGATAGTTATTGCGGGCGTTCTCGCCACCTTGGCTATGTTGGGTGACTTGGAGTTCCCGACTCAGGCCGGAAATGCGCTGAAAACGAATATCCAGTGGATCAGGAATGCCATTAAAAATAAAACTCGCCATAAAACGGTGGGATACCACGGGGGTGTAATAATCGTTCATTGTGCTCTTTCCTTTTTAAGACAAAAGCCCGCCCGTTTGGGTATCAAATACCAAGCTGATCTCGATAAATTCAGCGGGAGACAAGACGGCCAAGGCGACTTTCATGATCATTTTCCCGGCACGGATATCCTCTTCGGTCATCGTTTCATTTACCCCTAACAGCACAGTAAATGCCTCATCTTCCCGTGAGCCGTACAAGCCTCCCTGTAACCAGAGTTGCCGTAGCCAGTTGTAACTTTGTCCTTTGCATTTCATCCACGTCAATTCGTTATTAGGCTCAAAGAGGTACATCCGGGCTAATTGCGCCAAGTGCACGGTGACATAAGAAACCAAGCGTCGCGTTTGCAGGTAACGCCACGGCGTGTTATCTGTGTTTTCCAGCGTCCGGCATCCCCATACGCGTATGCCTTTGCCGGGGAAAGTGCGGATCACATTAAGAGAAGTTCCATTGGTGTTAAACAATGCACTCCCTTGAAGATACGACTTAACCGGCCGGATAACCTGAGACAGGGCAATATTGGCTGGCGCTTTCCATACACCAACTTCGCTATCCGTGTGTTGGATAAGTGCTGCGATAGCGGCAGTAGGGGAGAGCACAATATTTTGGGGGCTGGATATATCCTGATAAGTGGTTTCCAGACGCGGCCAATAAGCGGCTCCCCATTGGCGATACTCTGACGAGAGACCTTCCAGACATTGCCGTGCCTGTTCAACCTCATCCGGCGCATCCAACAGCACAAAGAGATTAGAGCGGATCTGGCTTAGTTGCAGCAGTGTACTCCAACCCTGAGACCATAAATTGACCAAAGTGTGTTGATCATCAATCACACTGTCATTTAGTCGGGCAATATCCGGTGCCAAAATCAGGGTGATCTGTGTTTCCCCGCCAATGGCTTCTTTCACTGCGTCAGAGTCGAGTGCTTCAATCAGTGCCTTGGCTTCCGCTTGAGTGATATTTGCTGAAGGTATATTGCCTTGCAGTGGTAAAACAAAAGCCTGTTGCCCGCCATTATCGAAATAGTGTCTGACTGCCAATGCCATCAAATGATGGTCGCCAAATAGCCGGGTATATTCCGCCAGATTGTCGATACGAACGGCGGTTTTTGCTTGTTGTTGATTGTGGGCGGTATAGCCAATAAATACCGGCACTGCGCTGGGTATTTCTTGCTGACCCGTATTGATGATACTTTCTGTTAAGATCACGCCCGGTTGAATTCTTTCCATCATCATCTCCTTTAATTGGGTGAGATAGGCACTGTTGATACAGTGCCCGGTGTTTATGGAGATTACTGAGTGACATCCTGCGTAAATTGCAGAACGATAAATTCAGCCGGTCGCACTGCGGCCAGACCGACTTTCATGATCATTTTGCCTTGTTTGATATCCGCATCAGACATGGTGATATCCTGACCAATATGGACAAAATAAGCCTCTTCCGGGCTGTTTCCCATCAGGGCATTTTTTTGCCAAAGAGCATAAAGATATTGGTCAACAGCGGCTTTGGCGCGCATCCAGGTCGGTTGGTTATTAGTTTCAAATAACACGGCACGCAGTGCCTGACGGATATCGCGTTCAACGGAATTGAACAGACGACGGACAGGAATGTAGCGCCAGTGGGTATCGTTGACATCTGTACAAGTACGGGCTCCCCAAACTATTAAGCCACGACCCGTAAATGAACGGATGACATTGATACCTTTGTCATTCATAGCACCTTGCCGATCATCATCGACTTTATCAGTCAATCCCTTGACGCCTGTCAGTGCAACGTTGGCGGGGGCTTTCCAGACGCCACGCTGGTTATCTGTCTGGCAATAAATTCCGGCAATGGCGGTACTGGGTGGAAGAGTGAGTTGACGTTGTTGCTCCTGCTGCAATCTGGCATCAATATCCTGCGCCAGCGTTTCATTTTTTTTCCTGAATTCATCCAGATTTTTCAGTTTATCCTTGCCTGATTCATCCTCATACCCACTGATCATAACGTCCTTATCATCGGGCAAGGCGGAGAATTTCAGGTTGGTTTCCAACTGAGGATAATAGGCGGCAACCTTGGTGCGAGTTCCTGAACTCGGTATCGATTCACCATCAGGGCTATCTGCAATCATAAAATAGCCCACTTTGTTATCGTTCAGCAGTGAGCTGACTGCATCATAAACTTTGTTTTTGTAATCCCACTCTGCTTCTGGACAAACCAGTAGAGTGATATCCCCTTTTTGTTCAATTAATTCGGGAATGGCAGCCAGAGCCAATTCGTCATTAATATTGTTTAATGGGTAGATATAGCAGGTTCCGCCCCCATTTTGAAAATAGAGCCTCAAGGCTTCTACGGCCAGAGATTGATTGATTCTCTCAATATTGTGGAGCCATTTTTTGGGTTCTGCTTCGGTGGCAGAGAGAGCTTGAACTTTGGGTGTTTCTTGGGTTTCAGTCTCTTTATTTTCGGCTTTTTCTTTTTCGGCCTCTTCTTTTTTTATTTCGCTATTAGAAGAGGATTCAAGGCTCGATGTAATAACAATTTCTGTCACTGGAGCCAAAGAAAAAGCGGAAGTAAATTCCAGCCAATTGCTGATGCGAATACAGGCTTGAGTTGGCTCTACGGTTTTTGGGGTGAATTTACCGATAAAAACAGGCACGGCGGTGGGACTGTTGCTGACAGACAATGCAAGGGACGCATCTTCTTCAATATAAACGCCGGGCGTTTTTAGATTAGCTGGCATGATAATTCCTTATCAATCAATGTGATTAACGCTGTTCTACATCTTGCGTAAACTGGAGGATGATAAATTCCGCCGGTCGAACAGCCGCCAGACCGACTTTGACTATCATCTGTCCCTGATTAATTTGGTCTGGCGTCATCGTAATTCCTTTGCCAATCTGTACGAAATAGGCATCTTCTTCTTTGCTGCCCGCCAATCCCCCTTGTTGCCACAGGCTATGAAGATAATTGCTGATTGCCGCTCTGACACGTTCCCACGTTGGTTGACTGTTAGGTTCAAACATGGCAAAGCTCATGGCGCGCTTAACATCCCGCTCGACGGTATTAAACAGGCGACGCACAGGGACATAGCGCCAGTTGTCATCGTCTTGCAGTGTTCTTGCTCCCCAAACCGTGGTGCCGGTATTACTGAAATTTCGAATCATATTGATGGCGCGACCGGAGTTATATTCGCCCTGAACTTCATCCGTGACCAAAAATGCAGGTTCCAGTCCACCTTTTAATGCGATATTGGCGGGAGCTTTCCACACGCCGCGGGAGAGATCGACGGAAGCATAAACCCCTGCGATAGCCGCGCTCGGTGGAATGGTGATTTTTGCCCAGTCCGCTTTCAGCCACGGGTAGTAAACTGCGGCGAATGCTGTTGCGTCATACTTGCTCTTGATTGTTTCCGCATTCGTGATAGTCAACGCTTCTTCCGGGCCATCAAAAATGGCAAATAATCCTTTTCCCGGCTGACATAAAGTTGCCGCTGCTGTTTTAATATCTTCGCCCGCAGCAACCAATAAAGTGACATCATCTAAGGTTGGAATGAGTTTTTCTAAATTTGGCGTTTTGATGAGATAACAATAACCCCCGCCATTGGTAAAATAAGCCCGAAGAGAAACTGACAATTTATCCTTATTGTCAAAGTCGTTCACCAGATTAAGATAATCCATCCAAGAATTAATTCGATGGGCAGTTTCTTCACCAATATATTTGTTTTCTTTATTCACTGCAAAAACAGGAACAGCGGTGGCACTATTTGATACGGATAAAGCCAGGCTATTTAATTCTTCAATATAAACGCCAGGATAACTGGTAACGGTTGTCATAAAAAATCCCTTATATGAAATGATTAACTATAGATGCCTCAAATAGCCTGCATGGTCACGCGATCGGCTGTCAGGGTAATTTCCTGAACGGCAATATCATTGCTGGTGGCATCAAAAGAAGGAGACGTCAATGAGGTAGGGAAAGCATTGGCGACATTCCAGGTCATTAATAATTCAGTGCCTGCGTCATTAGTTAAGCTAATGGTAATATCTTTTTTCTCTACTTGATTAAGTTGGATAGAATTAATCCAATCAAACAATTCAGTTTTTCCCGGAAAAACACCCTTACGCAGGGTAATATTAATTGGCTGGCGCTGACCCGGCATTTTGAACCAACTACCGACACCATCACGATATTCAATGGTTTCATAATTAATATCCAGTCCTGAAACGCTATTAAATGGAATGTGTTCATCTCCGACGGAAACAACGAAACGATAAGAAGGAATAGGATATTCAGCAGCAATTTGAGATGTGCTTGTAGACATAATAGCCTCTTTTAAAATGAAAATGGTTATGATTGATTTCAATTAAAATAAGATGCAGGATAATATATTTGGATAAAGCTACCGCCACAAAATGACAGGTATATCATTCTGAAAATATTTTTAGGCGGCTATATCATACGTACATCACGAATTATCGTGCCGAAAAAACGATAATGAGTACATTGCCAATAATGCAAATTGCTTTTTAAGCAATTTCATTTTTCTGTGATAAAAATACATTCGTCAGTTACGGCTGAATAATAATAGCTGAGTATTAAAAATAATTTGGTGGATAAGATATAAGGCATTAATAGTAAATAATGAAAACAGGGTTAAATAAAAAAACACGATTAAAATGATTAAGTTCTACAGTAGTAGACGGTGAGTTATGTGTCCGACGATATCTGCTTCCAAAAGTGAGCAGATGTACCGCAATCTTGCTCTCCCTTGCAGGCTACGGGTGTTTTCATTCGCCACCCGAAGGCGATCCTGATAGGCGATGGATCGTTATTGCAGAAAAAGGATGCTAGCGGTCAGGTATGGTGGAATCAAACGGTAGTTGCCCCTATTTTTATCTGAATTCCTTCTCAAAAACGGCTGACATCCCCATATCCCGCCAAAATTAGATGAAAATTGAATCTAATTGGTTAATTAATTTTATTGGTAAGCATGTACAATAAACCACCTTGACTGACGGATATCCATTTTTATACTCACATTATTCAGCATGATACCGATCCCTGATTGATAAAACATAAGTGAAATCGAATGATAAACAACAAGGAATCGCTGTACCTGCAAGAACGCGCCTACCTGCGGGAACTGGCGCAACGCGTGGCGAAAGACTCGCCGCATTTAGCTGATTTTCTGTCTTCATCCCATGATCCCGATATTGAACGGGTTTTCGAAGCCTTTGCCCTGCTGACGTCCAATTTACGGGATAAACTGGACGATGACTTTCCCGAAATTACCCACGGCATTCTGTCCCGTATCTGGCCGTTAGCTCTGTGTCCGATCCCGCCCACGACCGTATTGCAGTTTTATCCCACTGAGGGCGAGCATCAGGGCACCTCCGATATTCCGGCGAGCACGTCCGTGTCTGCCAGCCTCAACGGGCAGTTACTCACCTTTAAAACCTGCCGCCCCCTGCATATTGAGCCGTTGATCGTGCAACAACGCATGGTGAAAAAAACCGGCACACACAGTGAAATCATACTGACCCTGTGTCAAACCGGCACCGTTTCTCCGGTCTGGCAAAGCGGCGTATTATCTTTTTTCCTCGGCACCGATACGGAAAAAGCGGCACAGCTTAGTTTGTGGCTGGATCAGCATCTCTGTGATATCAGCCTGATAACACAGGGAGAGCAGCGAAAACTGGGCTGCTCCCCTTATGGCTGGCATGATCTGTTTGATAATCCGGTGCTGCCTGCGCCAAAGAATACGTATTCCGGCCTGCAACCGTTGGTGGAATATTATGCGCTGCCCCAGCTTTATAATTTTGTGACTCTGGATATCAGTAAGAGTTGTATGAACGTTCCGCTGAATGAAGATGGCACGTTTGAACTGATTTGGCGTTTTGAGGGTGAACTGCCACTGGATAATGTCGATGAAGCATTTTTGTTGGGCTGCGTATCTGCTATTCATCTGGAAAACCAGATCAGCCCGCCGATCCTGCTAGGCGCTGGCAATCACAATTATCCGCTGTCTTTGGGGGGAATCGTTGCGGTTGTTCCGGCTGCGGGATATTCAGGTGGTGCAACAGCCCGATGACAGTGAACAACGGGGCACGCCTTATCGTTGGCTGCCGATTGAACAGTTCACTCCGGCAGGGTATTTTCTGGATGATGATCAACAGCCTGATTACTTTTACTACCAGCTTCAGACCACGCGGGATTTTCTGGGCAGAACCCAGCACCGGCTGCATTTTTTTGATTTGACCGGCAAACCCGCAAATGACCTGCCCGCTATTGCGGTTTCATGCCATTTCACCGGCTACCATGAACAGGCGCTGACACTGGCACAAGGTGCTATTACGGTGACACAGGAAAGCTCACCATCCCATCTTGGTGTGCAGAATATTACTCCGGTTACTACCGACTATCCGCCGTTGTTGCAGGAAAACTCCGGCTGGCCGCTGCTGTCCTGCCTCTCCAGCTCGCCGGTGATGTTATTTACCACAGAAAGCCTGAAACAGTTTCTCCGCCTGTTTGTCCCTCATGCCGATACGAATCGCCCGTTGAGCCGCCAGTTCCGCCAACATATTGAAGGCATTGTGCAGGTGGAAGAGAGTCTGACTGACCGGATGCGGCGGGGGCGCCCCATTCGTGGGCATTTACTCTCACTGACGCTGAACCCTGATTGTTATCGTAATCAGGGAGAAATGTATCGCTTCTGCCGGTTAATCAATCAGGCGCTGGCTTGTTTTATCACCCAGTCCACGTTTGTCATGCTGGAGATTTTCACCCCAGACAGTCACAAGGTGCTATGGCAGTTCTGGCATGTCGATGGATTACGCCCGGCCATGTAAGGCATGCATGTCATAAACGATAAGGAATAAAAAATGAAAAGTGGATTACGTTTTACCTGCCACATCGCCGGTGTGCCGGAAGACACCTTTGCGGTTGGCGATTTTTCTCTACAGGAAGGATTATCCGAACTCTTTACCCTCAATCTGACACTGGTCAGAACGGGCAACACGCGCAGAGATGTAAGCCATCATCCCATTACAACAAGGAGCACCACAAAACATGATGAATATTACAGATGGACTTCCCACCGCTAAAAGTGGATTACGCTTTACTTTTCAGATAGCAGGATTGCCCGAAGGGACATTCAGCGTAGGGGAGTTTTCCCTTCAGGAAGGATTATCTGAGCTGTTTACCCTGAACCTGACGCTGGTCAGAGCCGGTAATCTGAATCCCTTTAAGCCACTGACAGAGATTAAGTTAACGTCGCTGCTGATGCAGGAAGCGGTATTGCAAATTTTTCACGGCCCATTGTTGCAACGCAAAATCACCGGGATCATCTCCCACGCGGACTGGATCGGCACCGACGGCAATAAGACGCTCTATAGCGTCACTGTCCGCCCGGTACTCTGGTGTCTGACGCTGAATCAGGAGAGCCGTATTTTCCATCAGCAAAATGTGCCGGCCATTCTGAGTGGCTTACTGAAAAAACATAAAGTCCGGGCCGATTCGAAACTCTACGATCCCCATCAGGACAGAGAATATGTTACCCAGAAGCGGGAATCGGATTATGCCTTTTTCAGCCGGCTGGCAGCAGAAGAAGGCATCAGTTTCTGGTTCGAGGATGAAACCCTGTTTTTCAGCGACAGCCATTTAGGCATGACTGCGGGATTGCCGTTGACTTACAGCCCGCAACCGGAAACCGCGCTGGGTACAGATACGATTTATCAGGTGCGACTGGGTGTCGGGATGAGTCCGCAACGCAGCCTTCACAAAGATTTTAACTACGATAATCCCCGCTATCACCTCTCCCATATGCAAAGCAGCGAGGGGTTTCGCGATTTTGGCACCCAAACCCCCTATACCGTGTTTGAAAGTTACGGCCGTTTTCAGAAAGATGCCGCCGCCAAACCGTTTCTCAAATACCGCCATGATGCTCTGGATAACCAGAAACAGACCGGCAGCGGCAGCAGCAACTGCATCAAACTGATGCCGGGCAAAATCTTCGAAATCATCAGTCACCCACACCTGCCGCTCAATGCCCGCTGGCAGATTGTCGGTATCAGCCATCACGGTCGCTGCCCGCAGGCACTGGGCGATAGCAGTGGTGATGGCACAACGCTCAGTAATCACTTCAGCTTTATTGATGGTCTCGCCGACTGGCGTCCGCCGTTCCATTACAGACCACAGGCTGATGGTGATGAAACCGCCACTGTCGTTGGGCCTGAGGGGGAAGAAATCTTCGTCAATAAAGATGGGGCTATCAAAGTGCATTTCCACTGGAACCGCTATGACAAAGCGGATGACGGTGCTTCCTGCTGGGTACGGGTGGCACAGGGCTGGAACGGCAACGGTTTTGGCTTTATGGCCATCCCGCGTATCGGACAGGAAGTGATTATTTCCTATCTCAACGGGGATATTGATCGGCCGATTGTTACCGGCTGTGTTTATAACGGCCTGAACCGCCCGCCACTGGATTTACCGGCCCAGAAAACCCGCACGACCTTCAGAACCAAAACCCACAAAGGCAAAGGTTTTAATGAACTGCGGTTTGAGGATGCGAAAGGCAGTGAGGAAGTATTTATTCATGCACAAAAAGACATGAACACCAAAGTACTCAATGATCGTAATACCCACGTGCTGGCGAACCACAGTGAAACGGTCGAAAAAAACCAGACCATTGATGTCTACGAACACCGGGAAGAGACCATTGGCCTGACAGATACACTGGATGTGGGTGAATCCTTATCCATTACCGCAGGCACGGTGATTGAGCTGCGCTGTGGCAACAGCGTCCTGCGCATGGACAAGCTGGGTAATGTCACAATTCAGGGGAATAACTTCCTGTTTCAGGCTAGTGATGCCATTCAAATCAGCGCACAGGACATTGACCTGAACTAAGGAGCTTTGCGATGGAATTTAAGAATCTGACACCCTTTTCGGTCATGCACTACAAGATGCTGGATACCGAAGACGAAGAATATCATGTTGTTGCGATGAAAATCGTTTATCAGCTCCAGCCTGTCGGCAACGGACCGTATTATCAGGCCGTATTAACCGAGCCGTTCGGGGAGCTGACATTGCAGGATGAATTCAGCGGTGAACTTAACCTATCCTCTGTCCGGCTGGAAAGTGATCTGGCCCCCTTAAAACCGAAATGTGATGTGATTGTCAACGGGGTGGCCTATGCACCAGCGGGCATTCCGGCTGAAAGAGTCCCTGTCCGGTTACTCGTCACGACAGCGGATCGGCAACCCCTTATTGATAAAACCTTACTGGTGTGGGGAGAACGCGAGTTTCAGCGTTCCCTAGAAGGGGAATGGCAACTGACCCCGCCGCAAAAATTCACGGAACTACCGATAGACTACCGGTATGCCTTTGGCGGACAGTGTAAGATCTACGAAAATGATGAGGCAGCCGCTGCCGTGGCAGATGGATTCAGGCTGTCCGATGAGCAACGGGCACAGCATCCGGAAAAAGAGGCACCCCCCATTGCCCATGCCACTTTCGAATACAATCCGATTGGCACGGGATTTGTCACACCGTGGTATGTGGAAGCGAAAAAACTTTCCCGTTATCCGGCTCCACGTCTTGAACATTTTGATGCGCCTGTTACCGGGAAACACATGGACCAATGCGCATGGCAGCCGGCCGCCATGACAGACCTCGGCTGCCTGCCGGCAGGATTCGGTATGATTGGTCGTCCCTGGCTGCCCCGTCGCACAAAAGCTGGCACCTACGATAACACCTGGCTGAAAGAACGCCATCCGTATCTCCCCGATGATTTTGATTTCAGCTACTGGAATAACGCGCCGGAAGATCAGCAAATCGACCATCCGGATAATAATATCCGTATCAGCCTGTTTCATTTAACCCGTGAGGGCACACTGCGGGTGCAGCTACCGGGACATCGCCCCTTTATGCTGCTGAGAATGCTGAATGGCGAAATGTTACCTGATCTGATGTATCCGGATACCTTAATTATCGACAGCGAAGCCCTCACGCTCTCCATGACCTACCGCTACCACGCCGAGATTGACGACAACATCCGGGTGATGGAGGCCCGGTTTGAGATGGATCCGGCTGCACCTCTGGTCAGGGTCGATTTGGGTGATGGCAGGGAGGTGCATTATGGCTGATAACTATTTCGCCCGGACAGCAACCCAATGGATGGTCGTCAGCATTGTACCTGACGTATGCAAAACGCCGATGGGGGCATCAACGCCACCCATTCCCTATCCGGTGGTGGCCAAACTGGCAGACAGCTCTGTACCAGTCAAATCCGTGCGGACAAATGGCAAACCCGTGGTGGTCTTCGCCCAAAGTTTTGTGCCACAGACACTGGGCGATCAGCCCGGTGTGGCCAATGGCATCAAAAGCGGCACAGTCGGGGGTAAGTGCCACCCGAAAGAACACTCAAAAAGTGTCCGAGCAGGCAACAAACTGCTACTGCGACATGGGGATAAATTCTGGATGAACGGCGCATAGGGAGACGGCGATGGCAAAAAAAACCAAAAAAACACCGCTTATGGTGAGCGATAAACCTTTACTGGAAAAAAAGGCACGTAATGATGCTGCAACAGGGGAAGGCAATACCCTCGGTGAAATTGTCGGGCAGCCACCACAAGTCACTACAGCCCCTGATGAAGCGAGTCCGGTACTTAAGCCCGGCACGCAGAACGAACAGAATTTTGCCAATCAGGTATATGAAAGCGCCGTTGAAATGGGGAAGGGTGCGGCAAAAGATACCTGGAATTTTGGGGTGGATCTTGCGGAACTTGCATACCCTGCGGCCAAAATGGAAGCCGCCCGTGATATGGAAGATGCAGCAAGGTGGCATGATATCCTTGGCAATAAAGAACAGGCCAGGGTGTTATCAGAAGCTGCTGAAGAAACCAGAAAAAGCACTGCCACCGACAATTTTGATGAACTCCGGGTGACATTAGACAATTCAGATCAGGAGACCGGTGCACTACTGGGAGATCTGAACCCGAAAGGAGCTGTTAAAAGTGTCGTTAAAGGGATCGTCGGGGGCGTTAAGCATATCGGGAAAGCCATTGAAAAAGTGACTGCTAAAGAAGGAAAGAAAAAAACAGTTAATAAGGTTGAAAAACCACAGGAGAAGACAGGAAAACCTGACGAACCAGAGAAAAAAGGCGGAAAAGTCAAGGGGGCTAAAAAAACTAAAGTCCCGTGTTTTAATCCTTATAACAGCAAACGCTATAAGCGATTAAAAACAGAGAAAGAGCGTCAGGCATTTTTGAAAGAATATTCTGCACAACTGCGCAGACAGCAGGATGCGATTAATAATATGTCGCCTGAAGAGTTCAAATTTGCACGGGATTCTTATAAGAAGAATAAGCGGAATAGTCTGGCTGGGAAAGCGCAGGAAGATTTCCGAAATGATACTAAAGAAGATATAAAAGGAAAAATATATGATAGTTTAAAAAACCGAGGAGTTCCTGCAAAAGAAGCGAAGAAAATATCACAGAAAAAAGCAGACGATATATTTGATGGATTGGCTGCGTTGCATGAACCTGATATGGTAGCAGGAGGGTATGGTCAATATGCACCTAAGAAAATGGGCGATAAGGGAATTAACAGCGCCATCGGTGGTAGCTGGAATGGAAAACGTATAAAATCACTTGATGATGCAGCTAAAGAAGCTCTGGGCAGTGGGGTAGGTGATGCCAAAATGAATGTACAATTAGAATTGTGTCGAGGTAAGGGGAAAAAGTGATGCGGGATGAAGATTTTGAGCTTTTCATTGAAGATATGGGAGAGGCCACTCAACACAGAGCAGTCCCTGACGAAGCCATAGATAAATGGCTGGGAAAACTGCCTGGGCAATTATTGTATTATTGGAAACATGAAGGTTGGAACAGTTATAGAGATGGATTATTTAGTATTGTCAATCCTGATGACTATGAAGATATCGTTGATATGTGGTTAGAAGATACCCCATTCGAATCTATGGACTCTTATCATGTTATTGCCAGAAGTGGCTTTGGTAAACTTTATCTTTGTGGCGAACAAACAGGAATTAATTTAACAATATCTTGTATTTTTAACTCTATTAATTATTCGAAAAAAAGAGCATACAAGAAAGAAAAGAAAAAGTTAGACCAAGAAATATCCTCTTTCTTTGGAATAAAATCACCTGATGATTTTGATTTAAAAGGCGGAACAAAAACAGGTATTTTTTCCAAAGCTGTAAAAAAACATGGTCCATTAGGTGAGCACGAAATATTTGGCTTTGAACCTGCCATTATTTTAGGTGGCGAAATTAAACTTGAAAATGTCAGTAAATTGGATATGCATATTCATCTCGACATTCTTCGTCAATTCGCTGATCCAGATATTCAGGAAATTTGATTTCCTATTTCCCTTATATTTACCCGTTAACTAAAGTGGCTGTTTATACAGCCACTTTAGTTATGTTAAAATTATGCCTAAGTAAAGGGAAAATAATGCGAGACGAATTTTTTGGGTCATGTATTCAATCCGTTGCTCTGCTTTAAAGATAGTATTCTCTTTCAATAAAAGTCCCGATAACTTTGTCATGCATCTCAGGGGATTTTGAATAGCCGAGTGTTTTACGATTCAATCGTTTAATTCTGTTGCGAAGTGTAAGATTTTCACGCTCGATACGTTGCGTGAAACTTTTCCCGACGAGGTGTGTATTTTCAG
>NZ_NKHR01000017.1:0-94823 GCF_014467285.1 Xenorhabdus sp. PB62.4
TTTAATCGAATTGCATTAAATGTGATTAAACAAAATACCAGTATAAAGGACAGTCAGGCCGCTAAACGCCGAAGAGCAATGTGGTCAGCGGAATTCCGTAGTCAGCTTATATTTGATTAAACTTAATACAAAGTGGAATCCCGCCCTGCTGAGATGCATGACAAAGTTATCGGGACTTTTATTGAAAGAGAATACTATCTTTAAAGCAGAGCAACGGATTGAATACATGACCATTCACTGGCATCAAACCAAACTTTTTTACTCGGATATTCTAATGAATTTTCATCATATGACGGAACAAGCATAGCCATTTGATATTTTTTCATATACGCATAGTAGCTTCCTGAAAAAACTAATGCTATCAAAAAAATCATTATGAATAAAATTTTTATTTTAGATATTTTCATGCTTTTCAATCACAGATTTTTAATCTCTGTAGCCCCTCTTTAATATCCTATGATGCATTAATTTTTATCATTATCGCCAATGCTATAGTTGCTGAAAAATATTTTTTCATTGCATTAAAAATCCAGCAACTATAGTTTTATAATTTTATTGTTTGTACGAATCAATCTTCCCTTCAAGATAATCTCTGTACGTCATGATGTTTTTATTACGCTTATGCCATTCATTCTCTCTGTAAATAGGATTAAAGTGATCGTATACATATTCTCCATCAGAGAAGCTTCTCCTTATAAATAACTCATACTTTTTTTCTTTATGAATAAATTTAACCAAGAAAAAATCTTGAAGTGGTTTTAGTGATTCTTCATTAAATTCACTATATATATATTCATAATTTATTTTATCTTTCATTAAATCTAAAAAATCCATCATACCTATGTTTTTTAATTCAGAAAGATCACTAAACTCTCTTGAGTTATCGATTTCATCCTGTAATACTGTTGTTATGCTCAACATTTTCAATGTGTCTAGATTATCAATAGGAGTGAACTTTTTATTAATAATGAAAAAGTCACTAACTTTAATATATTGAGGTGTTTTCAACCACTCACTTGCATCAAACCAAACTTTTTTATTAGGGTATTCTGATGAATTTTCATCATATGATGGAACAAGCACAGCCATTTGGTATTTTTGCATATGCATATAGTAGCTCTCAGAGAAAACTAATGCTATCAAAAAAAACATTATGAAGAAAAGTTTTATGTTAGATATTTTCATATTTTCAAATCACAGTATTTTAATTTTGCAATCCACCTAATACATTGATTTTTATCATAATCGCCAACACTATAGCTGATGGAAAAATATATCTTTCATCGCATTAAAAACCCAGCAGCTATAGTTTTTAGAAAAAATTATTGTTTGTATGAATCAATCTTTCCTGCAAGGTAATCTCTGTATGTCAGAGTATCTTTATTGCTCTTATGCCACTCGTTTTCCCTATAAATAGAATCGTAGCGATCGTATACATATTCATCTTCATATTTTCTTCTCATCACTAATAGCTCATATTTTTTATCTTTATAAGGGAATTTGATTAAAAAGAAATCCAATATTGGTTTTAATGACTCTTTATCAAATTTTGTATATATATATTCATAGCTAATTTTATCTTGCATTAAATGCAGGAATTTTATGGTTTCCATATTTTGTAATTCGTGAAGTTCAGGGAACTTCTTTGAATTATCAATTTCATCCTGTAATGTCATTGTTATGCTCAAAGCTTTCAATGTGTCTAAATTTTCAATAGGGATAAATTTTTTATTAATTAGATAGGCATCATGGACTTTAATATACTGTGATGAATTTAGCCATTCACTGGCATCGAACCAATTTTTTTTGCTAGGAAATTCAGGCGAACTTTCATCATATGACGTAACCCTAACATACATCTGATATTTTTGTATATACATATGATAACCTCCTAAAGACAATAAAATTAAAACTATTACAATAGATATTCTTGTGATGATTTTATTTTTTAATAAACTCATAAGGTCCACTCTATTGGCTTATAATTCTGTAGACCATTTTTTAATCCTTTCGGTGTATTTCCTGTCCCAGGGAATTGCCAAGAACCATTCGGTTCAATAGGGCCACCACCATGATCTTCGTTATATTCTCTTATCTTAACACCTTCAACTCTCATTTTCATTTTATCATAATCATTAGGCTTTTCTGGTGGTTTGGCATTTTTATTTCCTTTAGCCAATTCATATTTATAAGCTCTATTAGCAGCCTCATATTTATCAATTATTGAATTATATTTTTTTCCTCTTCCGCACCATAAATACCCACATATGTAGAACGTCTCTCAAATGCTTTGACTTCAACATCCCACGCATTCGCCATTTGTTGTGCTGGACTTTTATTCTGTCCCGCATCAGGTATTCCTGTAAAATCCCCAGGCCATCCGTTATTAACTGAAATGCCTCTCGATCGGTAATAGTTTTAGCTGATGACTGAATTTTTGATTGCATTTCACGCCAGGATCACCGACTTTTCCCGAACAATTGGGAACGCTAGTGGGATGGGTAACTTTACTTTTTTGTTGCTGCTCAATACCTTTGGAGGCTTTGTTTTTTCAATCTGAGAAGACTGAAGAAATACTGTTTTTGTCCATAGCCATTATTTTCCTTTCACAACGTGATGATTGTTATCAAGTTGATAACTCCACTCTTCAATATCTTTTGTGAACTCAATCAATTGTTCCGGCGTAAAAATATGCGGAATTTGGTGCAGAACGCGGGGATCGTAAAAACGCAATAATGCAGTTTTGCCTGTTTTTAACCGGATATTTAACTGTGATTCAAGGTGGCGGGTCAGTTTGTCCAATGACAGTGTTGAGTACAGCCAGGAAACGGCGGGAGCGGCGTTCTCCAGCCGTAAGAATTTTTCTTCCCATGCCTGAGCCTGATTCATATCAAACAACCACGGCCCGGCAAAGGCGATTTCTGCATCCGGGAATTGCCGGAACAGCGGATTATTCGTACCTTCAATATAAGACAATTCGTCATCAAAATAGCGCTCGTACTGCAAACCGTCTACCAACGCATATAACTTCATTTCCGGGTAAGTTTCCCGGTATTTTGCCCATTTTTCCTTTAAGGTGGTCATCATCATTCTCCCCTCATGACCATCACTGATCCCGTTGATGCCGCTTCCATTAAGCAGGACAGGCAAATTTTTTCCGGCGGTGAGGTAACCATTTTTTCTGCCTGAGCTACATTAATGGGTGACAGTTTATCCAGCATATCCGGTAACTTGCCGCCCCAGCCTGAGCCATTGCCCGGTGCCCCACTGCCAAAGTTAACGACAGCGCTGCTGGTGATCCCGCCGGCATCAATTTTCAGAAAGTGCCCTGCGGCCTGAATGGTCAGTTCAGAACCCGCATCAATCACCACTTTGGCACCGGAACTTAGGTGAATTTCATTGCCACTTTGTGTCAGCAGGGCATCGTCTGCCTTGATATGGAGCTTTTTCCCGGCGGACAGCGAAATGTCATTGTTTGCCTGTACCCGGTATTCATTATCAACGCGTAAATGCGCGTCATTTTTAATATGATGTGTGCGGTTATGACCAATATTGCTGGTTTCATCATTGAGTATCTGATTTTTCATGTTCTTTTGCGCATGAATAAACACTTCCTCACTGCCTTTGGCATCCTCAAAGCGCAGTTCGTTAAAACCTTCCCCCTTATGGGTTTTGGTCTTAAACGTGGTACGGGTTTTGGCAGCAGGTAAATCCAGTGGCGGACGGTTCAGGCCGTTATAAACGCAGCCGGTGACTATCGGGCGGTCAATATCGCCGTTGAGATAAGAAACAATCACTTCCTGCCCGATACGCGGTATTGCCATAAAACCAAAACCATTACCATTCCAGCCCTGCGCGACACGCACCCAACAGGAGGCGCTGTCATCCGCCTTGTCATAGCGGTTCCAGTGAAAATGGACTTTTATCGCGCCGTCTTTGTTGACGAAAATTTCTTCCCCTTCCGGCCCGACTACGGTCGCACTTTCATCTCCGTCTGCCTGTGGCTTGTAATGAAACGGGGGTCGCCAGTCGGCATAACCATCGATAAAGCTGAAATCGTTGCTCAGTGTTGTGCCTTCGCCACTATTGTCTCCCAGTGCCTGCGGGCAACGGCCATGATGACTGATCCCGACAATCTGCCAGCGGGTATTAAGTGGCGTGTGGGGATGGTTTTCTATCTCAAAGATTTTGCCTGGCATCAGTTTGATACAGTTACTGTTGCCGCTGCCACTTTGGGTCTGGTTTTTCAGCACTTCGTGCCGATATTTCACGAAGGGTTTACCCTCGGCTTCCCGCTGAAAACGGCCATAACTCTCGTAGTGACTATATAAAGATAAAGCGATATTGCGGCAATAAAGTTTATCCCGAAAAAGGCTTTTCTCTGGCAGGCAATAATTCATTGAATTTAAAGTAATTTAAAACTATGAGGCTCTGTTACGGGATAATATGGTATGGTATAACCACTTGAAATATATAATAAATATATCATTTTCCTCCGTTATTCCGTGAATATTGATGTAGTTATATTAAAGACAATTGATAGTAACGGTTATATTTTTTCAAATCTCTGTATTACCGGGCTAATACATTAACCCGGTAATACAGAGAAGACAAGCGCAGCGCGTCAGTGTCTAAGCAAGAAACGTTTTCTGGCTGGCAATCAGTTTTGCACCACATGCTGTACGCATGCCTTCCAAGGCGATTTGTTTGTTCTGATACTTTAAAGTCTCACTTCCTTCCACTATCGGAAATGTATCTTCACATTTCGGGCAAACAACTAAATCACCTTTGCCTGCGACAGGAACACCTTGATAAACATAACCATCAATGGCAGTGATGACTTTACCACCATGATCGGTTTTATCGTTTAACCGGATAACGGCTTTATTTGGCATATTTATTCCCTCCTTAATCAGCTATATTCCTATGTTATTGGAAAATATTCTCAAATAATCTTTAACTTCTTTTTCTATCTTCATGATCGCTGAATCAGTATCAGAATAATATTGCCTGAACAATTTTGTATTTAAATGAGGCAAGAAAATATCCTGATCAAATTGATGGCCTAATAAAAACATTATCAGGGTTAAAAAGGCTGATTCATTAGCATTTTCTATGTCATACTGACCCGATTTCTCAACGCCGAATTGGATAAGTTTTTTGACATTATTCTGTTTGATATATCGGTATTTTTGTGGGTAAAGGGAATTCAAAAGTGCATCTACGTTACTTTCATAGGTATTCCATTGAACGTTTAAACCTTCAATATTGATACTCTGTAATTTAAGCAGACTGGTTTTCAGGTATTCATCCTGTTCGCCCTGTACTTCATTAAAATATCGATTAATTTTATGATAAAGCAAGGTTGTTTTTTCTAATTGTCCAAGATTAGCGTAATTATCAAGGATAGTCTTTATCCATGAATATTGGGAGTCAGTCTGAAATTCCGCCCCAAACAAAATCAACATATCAATATAAAGCTGAACAGGACCACGTTGATCAAACCCATCGTTTTTTGTTTTTTCTATGGCGTCTGTCAGTACGGTTCTTAAGCCTTCTTTGCCTAATTGCATTTCAAGGTAAGGATAGGATTCATTACAATGCGCTACTAATTCATCGATATATGTATTGATCGAATGGTTTTTTAGTTTATTACATTGCTCTTCATTAAGCTCTATAGGCATATTTATGATATCTCCGATCATAATGGCTAAGGCTATAGTCGCTGGTGAAATATATTTTTTATGTCATTTTCAATTCAGCGACTATAGTTTCCAATTTATTATTTATATTAATCAATCTTACCTTCTAGGTAATCGCGGTAGGTCATAATATCTCTATGACTATTATGCCATTCATTTTCTCTCAGAATGAACCAATATGAATCATATGTATATTCATTTTTATATATACTTCTAATAACTAGTAATTCATATTTTTTTTCTTTACAAGGAAATTTTAACAAAAAAAAGTCTCTAACTGGTTTTAATGATTCTTCATCAAATTCCGTATAGACGTACTCATAATTCAATTTATCTTGCATTAACTTTAAAAAATCAATAGAATTCATGTTCTTTAAAACATGAAGCTCAGGAAAATCTCTTGAGTCATTAATCTTTTCTTGTAATGTCCTTGTTATTTTCAGGGATTTAAGTACATCAACGCTATTAACATTTTCAATAGCATCAAATTTTTTGTTAATCAGAAAGAAATCACTCACTTTAATATATTGAGAGGTAACCAACCATTCACTGGCATCAAACCAAACTTTTTTACTCGGATATTCTGAAGAGTTTTCATCATACGATGGCACCAGTATTGCCATTTTATATTTTTGCATATACATATAATAACCCCCTAGAAAAAATAAAATTAAAAGTATCAGAATAGATATTCTTGCACTGTTTTTACGTGGTAAAAATTTCATGATTCCCACTCTGTTGGCCTATAATCTTGCAGACCTTTTTTTAGTCCGTGCGGTGTATTGCCTGTGCCCGGTAATCTCCAAGATCCATTTGTCGCAATAGGACCACCACCCTCTTTTTCATTAGAATCCCTAGTTTTCAAATCTATATTTCGTTTTTCCATTATATCATAATCTTTGGGTTTTTCCGGGGGCTTGGCATTCTTAATACCTATAGATACTTCATAATCATATGCATCAAGTGCAGCCTTATATTCTTTAATAACTTTACTATATTCCTTCGCCTCTTTAGTCTCCTTATCCGTGCCATATATTCCTATATAAGTGGAACGTCTCTCAAAAGCTTTTACCTCAACATCCCAGATATTCGCCATTCGTTGTGCCGGGCTTTTATTCTGTCCCGCATCAGGTATTCCTGTAAAATCCCCAGGCCATCCGTTATTAACTGAAATGCCTGCACGGCAAGCATAAGTTGTTATTTTAGCATCAAAATCAAATATTGATTCATACACCTTTTCAATCTCTTCTGGTCCAAATAGTCCATTAGCTTCATCCTTTCCTTTATAATGAAAAGTGGCATAATCAATAATTCCATGACAGAAAAACACCATCTCCTTAATCAACCTTTTCTTTTCTTTCCGTTGATTTAGAAAATCGATAAGTCCTTGCTTGTTTTTTACATAAACAATACGTCCGCCTAACCCTTTAGTGTATTCGTCAATCCTCTTAATATCCTTTTTGGTATATCCTTGCTCAAATACTACCATAATACGTTGCACTGCGTGATCACCCTGACTGGCTTGAGGGAAAAGCTGCAACTGATGTAATCCGCAATTAATAAAACGGTATTGATTTCCCGGTGATTCTGTAAAGATATTCCAATCTTTTTCCCAATCTATAAGAGGATCCACAAGTGTTGTTACTGTTCTCTTCGCTGCTCCTGCGCTAAATTCTCCGGGTGCTGTTCTGGCACCCACCACAGTAATATAATCATACCCACTGATATACGGTTTTTCGGTGGTTGGCTCACCCGTATTTGTGAGCAGGCTGATTTTTCTTTCTTCGAGTTCCTTCAGTGAACCAAAGCTGCCACGCCTTCTTTCGTAACTTTTCGCCAGCTTGCCAACCAGTACGGTTACTTCTTCCGGTTGCCGGGTCATAATACGATCAGTTTCACCTTTTCCATTTGTTTTACCAAATCCTCTAGCGGGAATGGAGATATAGGCATAAGGCACATTACTCACGTTAACCTGATTCTCGATTGGTAATAGTTTTAGCTGATGACTGAATTTTTGATTGCATCTCACGCCCGGATCACCGACTTTTCCCGAACAATTGGGCACGCTGGTTGGATGGGTAACTTTACTTTTTTGTTGCTGCTCAATACCTTTGGAGGCTTTGTTCTTCAAATCTGAGAAGACTGAAGAAATACTGTTTTTGTCCATAGCCATTATTTTCCTTTCACAACGTGATGATTGTTATCAAGTTGATAACTCCACTCTTCAATATCTTTTGTGAACTCAATCAATTGTTCCGGCGTAAAAATATGCGGAATTTGGTGCAGAACGCGGGGATCGTAAAAACGCAATAATGCAGTTTTGCCTGTTTTTAACCGGATATTTAACTGTGATTCAAGGTGGCGGGTCAGTTTGTCCAATGACAGTGTTGAGTACAGCCAGGAAACGGCGGGAGCGGCGTTCTCCAGCCGTAAGAATTTTTCTTCCCATGCCTGAGCCTGATTCATATCAAACAACCACGGCCCGGCAAAGGCGATTTCTGCATCCGGGAATTGCCGGAACAGCGGATTATTCGTACCTTCAATATAAGACAATTCGTCATCAAAATAGCGCTCGTACTGCAAACCGTCTACCAGCGCATATAACTTCATTTCCGGGTAAGTTTCCCGGTATTTTGCCCATTTTTCCTTTAAGGTGGTCATCATCATTCTCCCCTCATGACCATCACTGATCCCGTTGATGCCGCTTCCATTAAGCAGGACAGGCAAATTTTTTCCGGCGGTGGGGTAACCATTTTTTCTGCCTGAGCTACATTAATGGGTGACAGTTTATCCAGCATATCCGGTAACTTGCCGCCCCAGCCTGAGCCATTGCCCGGTGCCCCACTGCCAAAGTTAACGACAGCGCTGCTGGTGATCCCGCCGGCATCAATTTTCAGAAAATGCCCTGCGGCCTGAATGGTCAGTTCAGAACCCGCATCAATCACCACTTTGGCACCGGAACTTAGGTGAATTTCATTGCCACTTTGTGTCAGCAGGGCATCGTCTGCCTTGATATGGAGCTTTTTCCCGGCGGACAGAGAAATGTCATTGTTTGCCTGTACCCGGTATTCATTATCAACGCGTAAATGCGCGTCATTTTTAATATGATGTGTGCGGTTATGACCAATATTGCTGGTTTCATCATTGAGTATCTGATTTTTCATGTTCTTTTGCGCATGAATAAACACTTCCTCACTGCCTTTGGCATCCTCAAAGCGCAGTTCGTTGAAACCTTCCCCCTTATGGGTTTTGGTTTTAAACGTGGTACGGGTTTTGGCAGCAGGTAAATCCAGTGGCGGACGGTTCAGGCCGTTATAAACGCAGCCGGTGACTATAGGGCGGTCAATATCGCCGTTGAGATAAGAAACAATCACTTCCTGCCCGATACGCGGTATTGCCATAAAACCAAAACCATTACCATTCCAGCCCTGCGCGACACGCACCCAACAGGAGGCGCTGTCATCCGCCTTGTCATAGCGGTTCCAGTGAAAATGGACTTTTATCGCGCCGTCTTTGTTGACGAAAATTTCTTCCCCTTCCGGCCCGACTACGGTCGCACTTTCATCTCCGTCTGCCTGTGGCTTGTAATGAAACGGGGGTCGCCAGTCGGCATAACCATCGATAAAGCTGAAATCGTTGCTCAGTGTTGTGCCTTCGCCACTATTGTCTCCCAGTGCCTGCGGGCAACGGCCATGATGACTGATCCCGACAATCTGCCAGCGGGTATTAAGTGGCGTGTGGGGATGGTTTTCTATCTCAAAGATTTTGCCTGGCATCAGTTTGATACAGTTACTGTTGCCGCTGCCACTTTGGGTCTGGTTTTTCAGCACTTCGTGCCGATATTTCACGAAGGGTTTACCCTCGGCTTCCCGCTGAAAACGGCCATAACTCTCGTAAATGGTATACGGTGTCAGCGTTCCCATTGCCTGATATTCCGGGCTGCTTTCCAGTTGATACACCTGAGAAAGCGGCCTATCCGGGTTATAATCGCGGTGAATACTGCGCTTCGGGGCCATGCCGACACCAAGACGAACCTGATAAATGACATCCTGACCGTGAGCGGTATCCGGTTGTGGCTGGTATTGCAACGGCAGGTTAGCCGTCATTCCCAAATGACTGTCACTGAAAAACAGCGTTTCATCCTCAAACCAGAAACTGATACCTTCTTCTGATGCTAACCGGCAAAAGAATGCATAATCAGACTCTCGTTTCTGGGTGGTGTATTCCCTGCCCTGATGCGGATCTTCCAGTTGTGAATCTGCCTGAACATGGTGTTTTTTCAGCAACAGGTTCATGATATCTGGCACACTCTGGCGATGATAAATATGGCTGTCCTGATTGAGCGTCAGCCGCCAGAGGTACGGGCGTACCGTGAAGGTATACAGGGTTTTGTTGCCATCGGTGCCGCACCAGTCAGCATGGGAAATAATCCCAGTGATTTTGCGTTGCTCCGTTTCACCGTGAAAAACCTGTAATACCGCTTCCTGCATCAACAGTGCGGCTAAATCGATTTCCGGCTTCGGTTTGAAAGGATTGTCAGGCTGAGACTGAACCAGCGTTAGGTTCAGGGTAAAAAGGTCAGAAAGCCCTTCCCGTAGGGTGAAATCCGCCACCGCAAAGGTATTTTCGGGTAAACTCCCTATACGACAAAGAAAACGTAATCCACTTTTTAGCATTATTTCTCCTGATTTTTCTGTTTCCGTTAATAGCATTACATTTCACTGCGCAGTCCAAGCCTTTGGCGAAACGGCCATAACATCGCCTTCTCATCCCGCCGATAAATTTCTAACATGATGTAATTATCCCGAACGACAAAGCACGCCAGCAATTGGTCAATCATCCGACAAAACTGATACATCATACCGTCATTTTCATAACACGTCGGATCAAGGTAAATGTGCAAGATGTAGCCATTAATCACTCGTCCCTGACCCGATGGGGTGTTGTCAAGGCGGCTTTTCGGCTGAGCGTCAACACGGACAATGCCGTTAATATGCTGCTGCATCCTGCGACTGAGGGCGCGATCATGCCCTGCATAACAATCATACAGACGCAGAAAATCTTTCAGTGATTCAGCATGAAAAAGTAAAAATGGTGGACAGTTTAAGAGGTTGATCAGCGACCAATCCGATTTTCCCATGACCATTGGCGGAAAATCGGGGGAAACCGATGTAATATTGTTCGCGTATAAATGGGCGGGCACTGATTCTTGTGTGAGCGTAATATCACTGATAGCCAGCTTCATAGCCTGCACATGGTAGCCGATAAAATGTGCACATACCATCTGGGATGGCAGATTATTCGCCGCTTTTCCATCCATCCCGAAAAAGTATATTTGGTTGTGAAGTCGCCCCAGTAAATCATCAGTTATCAGCGACTGAAAATAGACGTTATCGGGTTCACCGGCATCCAGTAGCCAGTCACTTTTGGCATGAAACTGATCAATCGGCAGGAAATGGCACGGCTTACCACGTGGAGAGCTGCCCTGAGTGATTTTCTCACCGGGCTGCTTCGCGGTTTGGATACTTTTCACACGGAAAAGTCGCTCCGTTTCTGCCAGTGGTAACGGGTAACATGCATTATCTGATACCAGTGAAATAGGCTGGCTGACCATCGGCACCAGATGAACCGCTGGGACACACCCCAACTGAAAGGCATCACCCAAATCATCTACAGGCAACTCTCCTTGCAAACGGATAACCAGCTCACAGGTACCATCCGGGTTTAATGTTAAATCGCGTTGTTCATTGATATTTAACATCATGAAATTGAATACATGAGGCAGGCAATAATACTCAGTCATCTGTTGCAGGCGAGTAAAAGGTAGATTTTCCACGGGCAACAGGGGATGCTGGAAATTCTCAGACCAACCCATAAAATCACTATACCTGAGCCTTATTTCCTCCTTTGCAGTACGCCAATAGATCTCATCAATGTGCATATCCAGCCACAAGCTTAATTGTGCTGCCCGGTTTTTATCAGTTCCTAAAAAGAAAGGCAGTTTTCCGCCTGACCAGGCCGATACTGCATTCCCCGTTTGACGCAGCGTTAACACAATATCGCTGTATTCACGTGTTTTTTGGATCTGTTTATCCAGCATAATAAACGGTTCAATATGCAAATCGCGGCAGGTGTGAAACTGGAAATGTTGTTCCCCCACAGCGGCAATAAGCGGTGCGCCTTGCGGGATATCCACTGCGCCCTGATGAACGCCCTGATGGGGTGTAAATTGAATGATTGTAGTCGGTGGCACGGGGCGCAGGGCATGAGGCCAGATACGACCGAGCATTGCATGGGTGACTTGTGGAATACTGTCTTCAATGCTGCTGCGCAGATTTGAAGACAGTAGCGCAAAACCTTCCAGTATGCGCTGGATATCCGGGTCATTTGGATGATCCAGAAATTCGGCCAAATGTGGTTTTTCGGTTGCGGCTAACTTCATCATTTCGCGCAGGTAGGCTAACTCTTGTAGGTACAGCGATTCCTTCCGATTCTTCATTTTCTCTTTCCATACAAACTAACAATTTATCGGCATTTCGTTGAAAATATTTATGAATAATAAAATAACTCATGTTGATTGGGCTATTATACGGAGTTATCTGTTAATTTAATTAATAAATTATGGTTATTATCTCACTTTAATCGACATTTAAAAAACAGGCTCAGCAACCATTTGACCTTACGCAAGCAGGTACGCACCGGAACGGTTTATAATGCGTACCTTACAGGCAAGGTAAGGAGGGCAGACTGTCGGAGGAAAAATATCTTTCTATTACTATTATTACGTTTGAAGCGATCTGATTAACCACTGCTGATATTTCAAATTGTAGCAGTGAAAAATCACGATGCTGTTTGAAGCGAAAGCGTGACAAAATAAGGGTAGTTTACAGAGAGAGCTATTCTTGGATGACATTTCACTATATAAAATGCTTTATCAGAGTAATGATGTTTTAGCAAAACATATAATTAAGATGAAAACCTCCTAGCAGCGATTTAATTCGTATAGAAATTTGTATAGATTTGATAATGAAATATAAAAATATTATTTAATATTAATATGTTAAATGGGTTGTTCTATTCCAGTGGGAGCATTGATGTTTAGAGTTTATCATTCAAATCAACTCGATCTTCTTAAAGAGTTGATGGCGATATTGATCGGGGAAAACCCCCTTTCTGACCCATTTGGCAAAGAAGTGATTCTGGTTCAAAGCCCGGGAATGTCACAGTGGTTGCAGATTCAATTGGCAGAGAAACTGGGGATTGCCGCGAACATGGAATTTCCACTTCCCGCGACTTTTATCTGGCAGATGTTCACTCTGGTATTACCTGATATTCCTAAAGATGGGGCTTTTAGTAAGGATGCCATGAAATGGAAGTTAATGACGCTATTGCCCAATTTGTTAACAGAACCCGAATTTTCGGCCCTCAGACACTATCTTGATCAGGATATCGATAAACGCAAAATTCACCAGTTAGCGGGCCGGGTTGCGGATCTATTTGACCAATATCTCGTTTATCGTCCGCAATGGTTAGAAAATTGGGAAAATGGTCAATTAATTGATGGCTTGAGCAGTAATCAATTGTGGCAACAAAGACTCTGGTCTGAATTGACAGAGTATACTCGTCAGCTACAACAACCGCTGTGGCATCGCGCTAATTTATATCAGCGGTTTATCACGACGCTGGAAAGTGGAAGTTTTCCGTTGGAGAATCTGCCTCCGCGTATTTTCATTTGTGGGATATCTACGCTTCCCCCTGCTTACCTGCAAGTATTTAAGGCATTAGGGCAACATATTGATATTCATCTTATGTTTACTAATCCGTGCCAATATTATTGGGGGGATATTCAGAGTTATGCGTTTCTTGCCAGGCTAAGTAGCCGTAAACCCAAACATTATAAAAACAGCCAATTACTGGAGAGATTCAAAGATCCAGATAATGCCCCGTCACTCTTTAATGAAGAAGGGGAACAAAATCTGAATAACCCACTATTGGCATCCTGGGGAAAATTGGGGAGGGATAATCTCTACCTGCTGTCACAATTAGAGCCGGATTCCGATATTCATGCTTTTGTTGAACTGGAATCTGACTGTATTCTGCACCAAGTCCAACGAGATATTTTTAATCTTGAAGATCATGCTCAGATTGGATCTACGGATAGTACTTTCAGAAACAGTTTAAAAAAACGCCCGTTCGATGATACTGATCGTTCTCTGACTTTTCACTCGTGCCATAGCCCACAGAGAGAAGTTGAAGTGTTGCAGGATCAGCTTCTGCATTTATTGGATGATGACCCTTCGCTGACACCGAGGGACATTATTGTGATGATGGCTGATATTGACAGCTATGCCCCCTATATTCAGGCGGTTTTCGGTAATGCGCCGGATGACCGCTATATTCCTTTTGCCATTTCAGACCGTAAAGCGCGTCAGGCTCATCCTGTTTTACAGGCATTTATTACTTTGTTGGATTTGCCGCAGAGCCGATTTACGGCTGAGCAGGTATTGGCACTATTGGAAGTACCGGCTTTAGCCAGTAAATTTGCTATTCAGGAAGAAGGATTGCGTTTATTGCGGCGTTGGGTGAAAGAATCCGGGATCTGTTGGGGGCTGGATGATGACAATATTGAAGCCTTGTCTTTGCCTGCCACGGGGCAGAATACCTGGCGCTTTGGCCTGACACGAATGCTATTAGGTTATGCGATGGATAGCCACGCAGGGCCGTGGAATGATGTTTTGCCTTATGATGAATCCAGTGGCCTTGCTGCCGAATTAGCCGGACAACTGGCTGAGTTTTTAATGGAATTGAATCACTGGCGGAAAATTTTGAGTGAAGAGCAGCGATTGGCGGATTGGCTGGCAGTATGTCCGCAATTGTTGGAGACTTTTTTTGAAGCCGATGATGAAATTGAACTGGTATTGGCACTTATCACGCAGCAATGGCAAAAAGTGATTGATAATGGCCTTAATGCACATTACAGCGAAAAAATTCCTTTGGTGTTATTGCGGGATGAATTGGCGCTTCGTTTTGATGATGAGAAGATCAGCCAGCGTTTCTTAGCAGGATCACTTAATTTCTGTACCCTGATGCCTATGCGTTCTATTCCTTTTAAGGTTGTTTGCCTATTGGGAATGAATGACGGCGTTTATCCGCGCACAATTCCTCCGCTTGGATTCGATCTGATGGTGGAAAAAACCCAGCGAGGGGATAGAAAACGGCGCGATGATGACCGTTACCTCTTTTTGGAAGCATTAATTTCGGCTGAGCAATTTCTTTATATCAGCTATATCGGTAAATCGATTCAAGATGATACCGAATGTAACCCATCTGTTCTGGTCAATGAGTTACTGGATTATGTTTGCCAGAGCTTTTGCCACTTGGGCGATGAAATGCTGAATGTTGATGACAGTGCGAGAAATGTCAGAAATCATTTACTTTCACAGCATACTCGTGTTCCTTTTGCGACAGAGAATTTCCTGCCCGACCATTACTCACAAAGTTATGCCGCAGAATGGCTGCCTGCGGCAGCACAGCAGGGCGCCTCAGGGATTGATTTTTGTCGGCCGATTGCATTTGATCGCGGTGAAATAAAAGAAGTTGCATTGGATGAACTGATCCGTTTTTATCGCCACCCTGTCAGGGCCTTTTTTCAGCAACGGCTAAAGGTACATTTTGTTATTGAAGAAATGGAGTTGCCTGAAGAAGAACCTTTTGTATTGGATAATCTGCAACGCTATCAATTTAACCAACTGTTGCTCAGTATCTTGATAGAGCAGGGCGATCCGGCATCTTTGTTCCACCATCTCCGGGCATCGGGGGGATTGCCATACGGCTCTTTTGGCGAAGTCTATTGGGAAGAACAGTTGGAATCCATGCGGCCACTGGCGGATAAGGTACGTGAAGAGAGAACTGAGACTTTTTCCATCGACCTGTATGAAGAATTAGACAGCGTAATATTGATCGGAAAAATCAATCAGGTACAACCCGATGGAATTTTACGTTGGCGTCCGGCGAACTTAACGGCCAATGATAGTATCCAACTATGGATTGAGCACCTTGCCTACTGTCTTTCAGGTGGAGTCAGCGAAAGTCGCATGTATGGAACCGGGAAAAAGGATAAAAGGGAGAAAGAAAGTAAAAAGGTGCCAGATTGCCGATTCTTGCCGCTAGGACGGGATGAGGCGAGAAACTACCTGAACCAGATGGTAGAAGGGTATTTTCAAGGCATGTCTGAGCCTCTTCCTCTATTTTGTCGAAGTGGCTGGGCATGGCTGGCTGATTGTTTTGACCGGGAAAGTCAGGAGATCAACTTTAGTGAGGAAACTCAACAAAGTGCTGAAAGTAAATTGATGGAGCAATGGTTGGGGACACATGACAGAAAAGGTGAAAGTTACGATCACTATATACAGCGGGCTTTCCGGCAAGTTGATCAATCACTTTTAGAGCGTATGAAACGCGAAATTCAGAGTTATTTGTTGCCTATGGCACGTTATTCAAATGGCTCGTTGTTCAAATAAATAGGGAGAATATTAGGTTATGCCTAAATATATCGTTCGCATCATGATGATGCTCTTTCTGCTGCTTTGTGGGATAACGGCATATGCTCAACCGCGGTGGCAACCGTTGCCGGATACAATTCACAAGAGTAATCGCGATCCTCGCCAATATGAAGCCATTCAATTGCAAAATGGCATGACAGTTCTGCTGGTTTCCGATGAAAAAGCGATTAAATCATTGGCCGCCGTTTCGATTCCGGTCGGTCATATGGAGAATCCAGACAATCAGCTTGGTCTGGCCCATTATTTGGAACACATGGTATTAATGGGTTCCAAACGCTACCCACAACCAGGTGATTTTGCTGAATTTCTGCAAAAACATGGGGGAAGCCGTAATGCCAGTACAACTGCTAACCGCACTTCATTCTATTTGGAAGTTGAAAATGATTCCTTAACTGAAGCGGTTGATCGCCTTGCGGATGCGCTGGCAGAACCTTTGTTGAACCCGGTCAATGCCGATCGGGAGCGCAATGCTGTTGATAATGAAATGACCATCGCTCGTGCAGGTGAAGCGCATCGTATGTGGCAAATCCGGGCTGAGACCATCAATCCCGCTCACCCTAATGCCCGCTTTGCTGGCGGAAATTTAGAAACGCTCAAAGATAAACCAGACAGCAAATTACAGACCGCACTGATTGATTTTTACCAACGCTATTACTCCGCCAATTTGATGAAAGGAGTTGTGTATGGCAACCAATCAATCGATAAGTTGGCTCAGATGGCGGCGGAAACCTTCGGCCGTATTCCGAATCGACATGCTTCAGTACCTGCTATTACAGTGCCGGCAATTACCGATAAAGAAAAAGGCATCATCATCCATTATGTGCCTGCCCAACCCCATAAGGCGTTGAGACTGGAATTTAGCATCGCTGACAACAGTGCAGACTTTCGCAGTAAAACAGATGCGTATGTTGGGTATTTGATTGGTAACCGAAGCCAGAATACCTTGTCTGATTGGTTGCAGAAAGAGGGACTCATCGAAGGTATTGACGCTGGAGCGAGCCCCAAAACTGATGGTAATTCCGGGACGTTTGAGATTTATGTTTCGCTGACGGATAAAGGGCTTGAACATCGCGATCAAGTTATAGCCGCTATTTTTTCTTATATTAACCTGTTGAAACAACAGGGTATCAATAAGAACTATTTCGATGAAATGACAAAGGTTCTTAATTTGGCATTTCAATATGCGTCAATTGTGCGGGATATGAACTACATTGAAGGGTTGTCCAATGCCATACAAGTACTGCCTGTTTCCCATGTGCTGGATGCGGGTTATGTTGCGGATACCTTCAAGCCAAAAGCGATAGCGAGCCGTTTGGATGAACTAACACCTGAAAATGCGCGTATCTGGTTTATCAGCCCAACAGAGCCATATAACAAAGAAGCTTACTTTGTGCAGGCTCCGTATCAGGTCAATAAAATTACCCCGAAACAGTTGGCGAACTGGAAACAGCTCGAGCAAGACGTTTCGTTCTCTTTACCTAAATTGAACCCTTATATTCCTGACAATTTATCCCTGATTAAAACATCGGGTAGCCAAAAACATCCTAAAATGATTTTGGAAAAGCCAAATGTTCGCTTGCTGTATATGCCGAGCCAATATTTTGCGGATGAACCTAAAGGCAGTATTGTTCTGGAAATGCGTAATCCTAATGGATTGAAGAATATTAAAGATCAGCTTTCAGATACATTATTGGGCTATTTGTCCGGGCTTGCGCTTGATCAACTGAGTTATCAGGCATCAGTCGGCGGAATGGGCGTTTATACGGGGTATGTCGATGGTTTGAAAATCGGCGTCAATGGTTATACGCAACATTTACCGGAGTTGTTAACTTCAGCAATTAATCAATATATTTCGTTTACGCCAACTCAGGAAGAATTAGCACAAGCGAAATCATGGTATCGGGAAAAACTTGAAGTCGCCAATAATAGCAAAGCCTTCCAAATGGCTATGCAGCCCATTTCTCGCCTTTCAAGCGTGCCTTACTTTGAACAGGCAGAAAAATTGAAGGTACTGGATATCATCACTGTTGACGATATTGTGAAATATCGCCAGATGATGATTCAACATGCTGCTTTACAAGCGCTTATCTTCGGTAATTTTACGGAGCAGGAGAGCATCAATATCGTTCAATCAGCGCAGAAGCAGCTCGCTAATCAGGGTACGGTATGGTGGACAGGCGATCACATTGTGATTGATCGCAATTATGCTGTTGATTTCAAGGGAACTGCGAATAGTACAGATAATGCTTTGGCTGAAATCTATATCCCAACAGGGTATGACCGTATCCATAGTAATATTTATTCCAGTTTGCTGAGTAGCATTTTGTCACCGTGGTTCTATGATCAATTAAGGACGACAGAACAACTTGGCTATGCGGTCTTTGCTTTCAATCAGAAAGTGGGAGAACAGGGGGGATTAGGTTTTCTGTTGCAGAGTAACAGTAAGCAACCCGATTATTTGCATCAACGTTACCAAAACTTCTATCAGCAGGCTGAGAAAAAATTAAAAGCGATGCCTGATGCTGAGTTTGAACAGTATAAAAAAGCGCTTCTGACAGAAAAGCGTCAGCCGCCAGAGACGTTCTATTCAGAAGCCGCCCGTTATGATTGGGATTTTGGGCGTAATAACTTCAAATTTGATACCAGGGAGAAAAATATTGCGGTCCTGGAAAAAGTTACGAAAGCGCAATTGATTGAGTTCTATGAAAAAGCAGTTATCAAACGTCAGGGATTGGCATTGATTTCCCAAATTACCGGGAAAAAAGGCACGGTTCATCAATATGCTGAGCTGAAAGGATGGAAAACTTACAATTATGTGTCAGATTTCCAGAAACAATTACCGGTTAAGGTGAATGCTCAGTGAGCAAAGAAATACCCGAACACCAGATACAATCTCATAAACTTAATCCATTAACATTGCCGCTGTATGGTCAGCGGCTGATCGAGGCTTCAGCAGGCACAGGAAAGACCTACACAATAGGTTTGCTTTATCTTCGTTTGTTACTGGGACTGGGCGGCTCTGCCGCCTTTTCCCGCCCGCTGAATGTTGAGGAGATTCTGGTTGTTACCTTTACAGAAGCGGCAACGGATGAATTGCGTGGACGGATTCGCGAAAATATCCATCAGCTTCGCCTGGCGTGCATAAGGGAAGAAACTATTCAGGAAGAAACAACTGTCAGCGATCCGGCCTATCAGCAATTGTTGGATGAGATTTCTGATAAAAAAAGCGCCGCGAGTTGGTTATTAGCCGCTGAACGCCAAATGGACGAAGCGGCGATTTATACCATCCACGGTTTTTGTCAGCGAATGTTGGTTCACAATGCGTTTGAATCCGGTGTGCTGTTTGAGCAAACGTTAATTCAGGATGAGAGCCAACTGCGTAAACAAGGCTGTGCCGATTTCTGGCGGCGTCATTGTTATCCTCTTCCATTGCCGATTGCCTCAGAAATAAGTCGAATATGGAGTGGGCCGGAAGCATTACTGAAAGATATCTCTGATTATTTGCATGGGGATATGCCGTATATCGTCAATGCGCCTGATGGCGATGAAACACTGTTTAGCCGTCACCAGAAAATTATTGAGCAAATTGATCTGATAAAACATCAGTGGAATGATGCAGCCGCTGATTTACCCGACCTTATTGTCGGTTCCGGTGTTGATAAGCGAAGCTATAGCAGTCGATTCTTACCTAATTGGTTAAGTAACGTCTCTGAATGGGCTAAATCACCAACCAAAGATTATCAGCTTGCCAAGGACTTGGACAAATTTTGCCAATCACGATTGTTGGAAAAAACTAAAAAAGGTGAAGCTCCACGGCATCCGCTGTTTGAGGCTATTGATGAGTTATACCAGCATCCACTGACTCTGAAAGATATCATTATCTCTAAGGCGATTGTTGAAGTTCGCCAATCTGTCAATCAAGAGAAGCTGATGCGCGGCTACATGGGGTTTGATGACTTGCTGACCCGTTTGGATAGCGCCTTGAGGCATGCCGGCGGCGAACATCTGGCAGCGACTATCCGCCAACGTTATCCCGTTGCGATGATTGATGAGTTTCAGGATACTGACCCCCAGCAATACCGCATTTTTCAGGCTATATATTGTGATCAAGCAGAAAGCAAGCCGTCAGAGTATCCATCATCAGAAAATGGCTTATTGTTCATCGGAGATCCTAAGCAAGCGATTTATGCGTTCCGTGGTGCGGATATCTTTACTTATATTCGGGCGCGTTCCAATGTTAAAGCCCATTACACATTAGAGACTAACTGGCGTTCTTCTGCATCAATGGTGCAGGCAGTTAATAAACTGTTTTCCCGGACAGAACGCCCATTTTGGTTTGAACAGATCCCATTCATTAATGTCAATGCAGCCGAAAAAAATCATGGGCTGAAATTCTCTTTACATAATGAGGAGCAGGCCGCGCTGCGATTTTGGTTACAACCCGGTGAAGGTGTTTCCAAAGGGGAATATGAACAGAACATGGCGCGACTGTGCGCTGCCCAAATCCGGGATTGGTTACAGGCAGGGCAAGAAGGCAAGGCTTTGTTGTGTAAGAAAGAAATGTGTCAGGCGGAAAAGTGTCAGGTGGAAAAAAGCCGTCCTGTTGTGGCGGCAGATATTACGGTATTGGTGCGTGATCGACGGGAAGCCGCATTAATCCGTAACGAACTGAACACGTTAAAGATACCATCGGTATTTCTTTCCAATCGGGAAAGCGTGTTTGATACACCGGAAGCCAAAGATCTGCTTTGGTTGTTACAAGCGGTTTTATCGCCGGAAAAGGCCCGGGAACTGAGAAGCGCACTAGCCAGTAGTTTATTTGGTATGAGTGCACAGCAAATTGATCAACTGAATCACGACGAAGCTGCGTGGGATCGTCTGGTTGATGAATTCGATGGCTATGCCCGTTTATGGCGCACACGTGGCGTATTGCCAATGTTGCGGGCGGTGATGGTGAAATATCAGATAGCGGAAAATTTGCTGGCCGGAGATGACGGTGAACGTCGGCTTACTGATGTGATGCACATTGGGGAGTTATTGCAGGAGGCATCCCTGCAACTGGATAGCGAACACGCTGTTGCCCGTTGGTTGGCGCAACAGATTTCCCGCCCTAATCCACAATCAGAAGCCCAACAAATGCGGCTGGAGAGTGATCGGCACTTGGTGCAGATCTGTACTATCCATAAATCAAAGGGGCTGGAATATCCATTGGTTTGCTTGCCTTTCATTTGCAGTTATAGGAAGCAGAAACAGGCGGTTTACCATGATCGCCGTAATTTTGAGACGCATCTCAGCATTTCACATGATGATGAAAAACTGAAAAAAGCTTTGGAACTGGCTGATGAAGAGCGTCTGGCAGAGGATTTACGCTTACTCTATGTTGCATTAACCCGTTCAGTCTATCACTGTAGCATTGGTGTGGCGCCGCTTATCAAAGGAAATAGAGGAAAAACGGGGGAGACTGATTTACATTTGTCTGCCTTGGGGTATCTATTGCAGAAAGGCCAGAAAGGCGATGCGGAATTGCTGGTGGATAGCTTAAATGAACTTTGTGATGACAGCATAGAAGTTGAACTGGTGGGAGAATCTGCTGATGAGCAATGGTGCTCACAAAGTGAAATTCCTTTTTCGCTGGAAGCCCGAAGATTTCAGCGTTCCATCCGGGATGACTGGCGAGTGACGAGCTATTCAGGTTTACAACATTCAGCTTCCCACGCTATTTCAAGTGCTATTTCCCATGAACGCACGAGTGCATTTGTGGAATCAGTTGATGTGATCGTGCAATCCATCGCTCCGAAGCTGGATATTGATGCACGAGGTGAAAAACAAGAGGAACAATCATTGCAGATGAGCCCGCATACTTTTCCACGCGGAGCATCTGCGGGAACTTTTCTGCACAGTATTTTGGAAGATTTGGATTTCGCTAATCCCCCTGATCAAACGTGCCTGGCAGAACAACTGGCAGCATCAGGGTTTGATGAAAATTGGGCGCCTGTGTTGGAACAGTGGGTGAAAGATATCCTGAGCGCAGAGTTGAATGCGCAAGGAATGCAGCTTGCCAGTGTGCCTCGCCATCTTCAGCAAAGTGAAATGCAGTTTTATTTACCCGTGGATAAGTTATTGCATTCAAGAGAGATGGATGCCCTGACTCGTCGCTATGATCCGTTATCAGCACAATGTACACCGTTAAGCTTTTATCAGGTCAAAGGGATGTTAAAAGGATTTATTGATTTGGTTTTTTGCTGGCAGGATAAGTTTTACGTCGTGGATTATAAATCAAACTGGCTAGGAGAAAGTAGCCAGTCATATACGCAGGAAGCGATGGCTAAGGCCATGATAGAACATCGTTACGATTTACAGTACCAGCTCTATACGTTGGCTCTGCATCGTTATTTGCGTCATCGATTAGCTCACTATGATTATCGTCAGCATTTCGGCGGGGTAATATACCTATTTTTACGCGGTATTGATAAAAATAGTCCCGGACATGGTATTTATCACTATTTACCGTCCTTTGAATTTATTGATGAACTGGATACGCTTTTCAGCGCTGTGAGTGAGGAGCAAAGCGTATGAATTCCATGAAGTCATTATTGCAACACGCCGTGAGCCAGAAGTTGTTGCGCCCGCTGGATGTGCAGTTTGCTTATGCGATGATTGAAGATGAAAATCCTCTTTTATTACTGATTACGGCCTTGTTAAGTGCTGAATCAGGCGCGGGACATGTTTGTTTACCCCTCGAACGGATTTCCCCAAAATATTTATTTGAAGGCAGGCAGCCAGAATTAGCCGCTTCGCTTTGGTCTTTAACGGGTGAGCCTGATCAACAGCAGATTATTGCTGCTTTGCAGGCATGCCCGGCAGTGAGTACGGGGGAGTTTCCTGCGCCGATCATCCTTTCGCTACAGAATGTTTCTGATTACCGTTTATATTTGCAACGTATGTGGCAAAGCGAACGGCGTGTGGCAGGTTTCTTTGCCACGGTTGAATTGACTGATGTTCCTGATGAAATGCAGTTACGCCGCATTTTGGATGAGCTTTTCGGTGTCACTGTTGAAGAGGAGATCGATTGGCAGAAAGTTGCGGCGGCCGTTGCGGTAACAAGCCGTATTTCGGTTATTTCTGGCGGACCGGGAACAGGAAAAACAACGACAGTGGCGAAGTTGCTGGTTGCCTTGATAAAACTGCATGAAGGGCAGCAATTGAGCATTCAATTGGCAGCGCCAACGGGTAAAGCGGCGGCGAGATTAACTGAGTCTCTCAGGGAAGCAGTAAATAAATTGGCTTTAACCCCGGAACAATGGCGTAGCATTCCAGAACAGGCGCAAACCATCCATCGTTTACTGGGCGCACAACCTGATAGCCAGAAGCTTCGTTATAATCGCAGTAACCCTCTTGCCCTTGATATCTTGATCATTGATGAAGCCTCTATGGTGGATTTACCGATGATGGCACATTTGATTGATGCTTTACCATCGCGGACAAAAGTGATTTTTCTGGGGGACAAAGATCAGTTGGCATCGGTCGAAGCCGGAGCGGTATTGGGGGACATTTGCCGCTTCGCTGAACAGGGATACAGCGCTAAGCGTATGGAACAATTAGGGCGATTAACCGGCTGCCAGTTAATGCCTTATTTTATGTCACATTCTATATCTCATTCTGATGATAAACCTTTCGCCGTGCAGGATTGCTTATGTCTGTTACGTAAAAGTTATCGTTTCAATTCGGCTTCTGGCATTGGAAGGCTGGCATCGGCAGTTAATCAGGGAAATCGTACCGGGGTATCTGCGGTATTGAAGCAACCTTTTCCCGATGTATTCTTTAATCCTCTTTCAGGGGATGAAGATTATCAGCGTTTATTGACTGAAACTGCTGAGGGTTACTCCTCATATTTGGCGATGGTGAATCAACGGGCCTCAGAAAAAGCCATTTTGGCAGAGTTTAACCGTTTTCGGTTATTGTGTGCATTAAGGGAAGGGCCGTTCGGGGTTATGGGGTTAAATCAGCGAGTGGAACAACTGCTGCACAGAAAAGGAATTATAACACTACCCAGAAATATCGAGAGTCGGGGCTATTCCGGGCGTCCTATCATGATATTACGTAATGACAGTACCCTTGGACTGTTTAATGGCGATATCGGGATTATGCTCAGGAATCAGGAGAATGAACTGAAAGCTTATTTTCAGTTATCGGATGGGCAGATCAAAGGGTTCCAGCCGAGCCGATTGCCACAACATGAAACGGCTTATGTGATGACGGTGCACAAATCTCAGGGTTCAGAATTTGAACATACTGCATTGGTATTACCGACTCAATATTCACCGATAGTCAGCCGGGAATTGGTGTATACCGCACTGACCCGGGCACGAGAGAAATTAACCCTTTATGCCCATAAGCCCGTGTTGGATAAGGCTGTAGCTACGGCAACACAGCGCCGAAGTGGGCTGGCAGAATGGCTAAATCAGCCATGAAACAGGTATTGGCCAAGGTTGTTACCACCAAGGCCAATATAACCGGATTCAATGAAATTAAGGGTAATGTGAGTAAAGTTTCCGTGTACAAAATCAAGGGAGCTATAAATTCAGCATTAAGATCTTGGAACAGCGCTGGTAATTATACAGAGCCTGTTTTTCCACTGGCAGTGTTTCAATGCCTGCGGGTTCAAACCCTCTCTCTTGAAACCAGTGAATACTGCGAGTTGTAAGCACAAAGATTTTTTCTAATCCTATTTGTTTAGCCTGATTGATAATGGAATTTAGCAGTATTTCACCCCGGGAAGAGTTCCGGTAGTCTGGATGTACGGCAACGCAGGCCATTTCCCCGATTTTTTCATCAGGATAAGGATACAGAGCCGCACACGCGATGGTGACGTTATCAAGTTCTATCAACATGAACTTATCAACCTCCATTTCCAATTGTTCCCGTGAGCGACGCACCAAAATGCCTTGTTGTTCCAATGGGCGAATAAGCTCAAGAATGCCGCCAATGTCATTGATATTGGCACGACGAATCTGTTCGGAGCGCTCCATAACAATTTGAGTACCGATACCTTCACGGGAAAATAACTCCTGAATCAGCGAACCATTTTCCTGATAACTGATCAAATGACTGCGGCGAACACCACGGCGACAGGCTTTGATGGCTCCCCTCAAGAAACGCACTGTTCCTGAATAGTGATCATCGGAGTTTTCCAATTCATGCAGGCGGTTTTCTCCTTCATTGGGGAACATTTCTGATAATGTATTACCTTCAGCATCAAGCACGCCTTGTGAAGAACAAAAACCGATCAATTTCTCCGCCCTTAATTTAATCGCCAGTTGCGTTGCAATCTCTTCAGTTGTCAGGTTGAAACTTTCTCCCGTAACGGAAACGGCAACAGGCCCAATTAACACAATCGCATTATTGTCCAATTGTTGGTTGATGGCATCTTCATTAATACGGCGTATCCTGCCACTGTGGCAATAATCGATCCCATCATCGACACCCAAAGGTTGGGCAATGATAAAATTACCGCTGACAACATTAATATGTGCGCCTTGTGATGGGGTGTTGCTCAGGCTCATGGAAAGGCGCGCCGTAATATCCAGTTGCAATAGACCGGCAGCCTGTTTGACCAAATCCAGCGTTTTGGCGTCAGTTACCCGGGTGTGTTTGTGATAAAGCGGTTGGTGATTGTGTTCGGCAATATTTTGTTCGATTTGTGGACGAGCACCATACACGACGATTAAACGAATGCCCAAATTATGCAGTAATCCAATATCGTTGACGATATTGGAAAAATTATCATGGGCGATGGCTTCACCTCCTAGCATAATGACAAAGGTTTTACCTCGATGTGCATTGATATATGGAACCGAGTGCCGGAATATTTCAACCAATTCGGTACTGCGCTCTCTCATGAAACCCTCTCCGATTGAATTTTTATTCGAATTTTTTGTATTTTTATTCTTTTTGAAAGGAAATGGCAAGCGGAAACATGGATAAAAATAACGTTATTATTTATATTGGTATAAATAACTTGAGAGAGCAAAAAATGCTTTTTTTGATGACAGCGATTCGTTAATTAATTAGAGTTCCCGCCTGACTATTATGTTGGGCAAAGATTATCTGTTGGATAAAGATTACTGCGTTTGGTTGTTTTTAAATGGAATAAACGATGAGTCATTCAGACCATAATTCTTCACGTCGTCGTCTGTTGAAAGGCGCAGCCGCTGTGTGGCTGCTGAGTATTAGCCCTATCGGCCAGGCAGCAAATTCAAAAGTGGTTGCTGTTCGTATTTGGCCTGCATCAAGTTATACCAGAGTGACGTTGGAGTCTAATATTCCACTCAAGTATCGCCAATTTTCTCTCTCAAATCCTAATCGCATTGTTATTGATTTACAGGGTGTCCAGCTTAATAGCGTTTTGAGCAGCATGGGAACACAGGTTCAGCGACGCGATCCTTACCTGAAAGTGGTGAGAGCCGGACAATTTAATCCTAAAACGGTGCGTTTGGTTTTTGAAATTAAACAGCCAATTTCTCCGCATATTTTTACATTGCCACCGATTGCAAAATTTAAGCACCGTTTGGTATTAGATCTTTATCCGAAAAAGGCCGCTGTTGTGGATGATGATCCTTTACAGGCTTTACTTGAAGAGTACAACAGCGGGGACTTGGAAAAACACTTGCCTGCGGAAACACGCAAACCTGGTAAGGCCGGAAAAGACAGGCCAATTGTAATTATGCTCGATCCGGGGCACGGCGGTGAAGATTCAGGGGCGATTGGAAAATATAAAACCCGCGAAAAAGATGTTGTGTTACAAATTGCTCGTCGTTTACAGGTGCTTATAAGACGTGAACCTGGCATGAAAGTTTACATGACCCGCAACGAAGATGTCTTTATTCCGTTGAAAGTTAGGGTAGCAAAAGCACGTAAAATGCAGGCTGATCTCTTTGTTTCTATTCATGCGGATGCCTTTACGAACCGCTCTGCTCGTGGTTCATCCGTATTTGCGTTGTCAACTAAGGGAGCAACCAGTAATACTGCCCGTTTTCTGGCTCAAACCCAAAACGAGTCTGACTTAATTGGGGGAGTGAGTAAAAGCGGTGATAGATATTTGGATCATACTATGCTGGATTTGGTTCAGACCGCGACGATCAACGATAGCCTGAAATTTGGTGATGAAGTGCTTAAGAGAATGAACAAAATTAATAAGCTGCATAAAAATAGTGTCGATCAGGCGGGGTTTGCAGTGTTGAAAGCGCCAGATATTCCCTCCATTTTGGTGGAAACTGCGTTTATCAGCAACTTGGAAGAAGAGCGTAAACTTAAGACAGCCAAATTCCAGCAACAAATAGCGGAATCTATTTTTGCTGGCATTAAGGCTTATTTTAAAAGTGGCGCAGAATTGGCACGGCGGTGAAATATCCGCCTTAAATACTTACAGCCAGACTTAAAAAATTTTAAATAAGATCCGGGAACGGCTATGAAAACCAGATAAATAATAAGAGATGAAGATTAAGGAAGTAATAAAAGGAAGTATTAGTAAAAGGAAAATTGGTTGCGGGGGCCGGATTTGAACCGACGACCTTCGGGTTATGAGCCCGACGAGCTACCAGGCTGCTCCACCCCGCGTCCGTCTATCTGCAAACTTTGATTATCAATAATGAGTGCAAATACTGAAGGATGACATCATACAAAATTGGTTGCGGGGGCCGGATTTGAACCGACGACCTTCGGGTTATGAGCCCGACGAGCTACCAGGCTGCTCCACCCCGCGTCCGTCTATTTGCAAACTTTGACTATCAATAGTGAGTGCAAATACTGAATGATGACATTCTTTACTGCTAGATTGTGTCTATGCTGGATCATCTGTTAATAAATGATATTCTCGCGTAGATTTGGTTGCGGGGGCCGGATTTGAACCGACGACCTTCGGGTTATGAGCCCGACGAGCTACCAGGCTGCTCCACCCCGCGTCCGATGTCGGCACACTATACTCTTGAACGGCGTGGTTGCAAGTTTTTTTATTGATATTTACTGAATTTGTTTGTCTTTTGGTTAAAAAGCATTCTTGTTGTTTTGTTTTTGTTCTATGTGCGTTGAAAAACTATAAGCTATTTTTTCTAACTACATTTTATTATTTATTGGTGTTTGATATTGTTCATCGTCAGACAGTAATGGTAAGAAAATAAGGCAGAAATATGAAGCATTGGGGCAGATATCTTTTATGTGGATTTGTCATCTCGTTATTATCGGGGTGCCATTTACGTCCGACAGATCAGGCTCAGCAATATAAAGATGGTCGGATTAGCCAAAATCTCCAATTGGTTAACATGCCTAATGCTCAGGGTAGCCCGGTTAATGCTAAAGATTTTGCTACCCAAATTAAATATATCAGTACATCTTCTCCCCGCTTGTATAACAGTCATCGTGAAACATTCGAAGCCATCGAAAATTGGATGTTATCCGGTGGTGATACCCGCCATTTAAATGAATTTGGTTTACTCGCCTATCAGATGGAAGGCGGAGATAATTACGGTAATGTGAAGTTTACTGGTTATTACACGCCTGTTTTGCAAGCCCGGCATATTAAGCAAGGGGAATTCAAATATCCTCTGTATAGTATGCCAACGAAACCGCGTTTTCGTTTACCCAATCGCGCCGCAATATACAGCGGGGCGTTGAACAAAAAATTTATCATCGGGTACAGTAATTCCCTGATGGATAATTTTATGATGGAAGTGCAAGGAAGTGGTTACGTCAATTTTGGTGATGGTCAACCATTGACCTTTTTTGGTTATGGTGGAAAAAATGGGCATGCCTACCGCAGTATTGGCAAGGTGCTGATCGACCGTAAAGAAGTCCCCAGTGACAAAATGTCAATGAAAGCGATTCGTCTGTGGGGAGAACAGCACAGCGAAGCCAAAGTGAGAGAAGTGCTGGAACAGAACCCTTCATTTGTTTTCTTTAAACCTGAGCCTTATACCCCTGTCAGGGGAGCCAGTGCTGTCCCTCTTGTTGCAAAAGCTTCGGTGGCATCTGATAAGACATTGATCCCGCCGGGAACCGCATTGCTGGCGGAAGTTCCTGTGTTGGATGAATCCGGCAAATTTACCGGACAGTATCGCATGCGGTTGATGGTGGCATTGGATGTTGGTGGCGCCATTAAAGGGCATCATTTCGACATTTATCATGGTGTCGGTGAAAAAGCGGGTGAAATGGCAGGGTTTTATAATCACTATGGCCGTGTTTGGGTATTGAAGAAAGCCTCATCTGGTTTTTTAGCGGCAAACCAGTAAGATCCCCTCCTAAAATCATCAATCGATAACCTATCCCGACAGAGATAGGTTTTATGCAGGATTTATTTAGCGATGCAAGTTTCTCTCTCTGATGCTTATCTCCAACGTTTCGCTGGCACGGCTCGATTATATGGCCAGAAAGCGCTTTCATTATTTGCCCGCTCCCATGTTTGTGTTGTCGGCATTGGCGGTGTCGGTTCGTGGGCCGCAGAAGCGTTGGCGCGCACAGGCATTGGCGCTATCACGCTGATTGATATGGATGATGTTTGCATCACCAATACCAACCGTCAACTGCATACGTTGGTACAAAATGTCGGGTTGCCGAAAACGGAAGTCATTGCTGAGCGGATACGGGCCATTAATCCTGAATGCCAAGTGACTTGCATTGATGATTTTGTCACGCCTGATAATGTCGCTGAATTGATGTCTACAGGATTCAGTTATGTCGTTGATGCTATTGATAGCATACGGCCAAAAGCGGCGTTACTGGCTTATTGCCGTCGTTATAAGATCCCTGTTGTCACGACGGGGGGAGCGGGCGGACAACTTGATCCTACCCAGATTCAGGTGGTGGATTTGGCGAAAACAGTACAAGATCCACTGGCAGCGAAATTGAAAGAGCGCCTGAAATCGGATTATCGCGTAGTGAAAAACGGCAAAGGCAAATTAGGCATTGACTGTGTTTTTTCTACGGAACAGTTAGTTTATCCGCAATCTGACGGTACGGTTTGTGCTGCCAAGAGCACGGCGGATGGTTCCAAACGAATGGATTGTGCTTCTGGTTTTGGTGCCGCAACGATGGTTACGGCGACCTTTGGTTTTGTTGCTGTATCCCATGCACTGAAAAAGATGGTGGCAAAAGCCGAGCGGGAAAAAGTGCTGTAATACAGGGACTAATTCGTGTAGGTACGTGCGATTTCCTGAATGGTGTTAATCAGGGATTTCACACCACTGAGCCGTGAGCCACTCAATTGTTGTTCCAGGCCGAGTTGTTGAAATAGCTCGGCCAAAGGTGTCTGCAAAACCTGCTCAGGTGTTTTGCCTTCTACCGCCGTCAGGATAACCGCTAATAACCCTTTAACAATGCGGCCTTCGCTATCACCGTAAAAATGCAGGCGGCTATCTGCAAGCAATTGATGCCCTAACCAGACACGGTTTTCACAGCCGGACATTTCAATATCCTGCTGTTTTAGTTCATCCGCCAAAGGTGGCAGTTTTCTGGCAAGGCCGATTAGCTGTCGGTAGCGATCTTCCCACAACTTACATTGCCGGAAGTTTTCAATGAGTTGTTGCTCTGTAATCTCTGTTCCGAACAGATGCGGAGCAAGGATGCTGTCTGAAAGTTGTGTCATCGGTTTTTTTATCTTGCAGTGGGTTTGTGGCTGATTTCCTCTGAATGAGGTTTCAAGATCATAGCAGTTATCATTGCCATGATGAATTGGCATTTCCGCTAAATTAACCTTCCTTGAATTTGGGACAAACGGCATTTTTTGGAAAATAGAAATGTGATTCAGATCTAATTACCCGCCAGTCATTGACAGCCAGCGGCATTGGCGGTTGTTGTCTCACTATTCTATGAGCGGCTATGCCAAGACATTGACATATGAACTATGGGAAGAGCAGGGGGAACTGGCACTGAAGCTGGATACACCGAATGGTGCATTGACCCCGCGTCTGGCCGCATGGCTGAAACAGCGCCGTCAGCAGGGTTCCCGCCTTCAGGCGTTGACCATTCATGACTTTCTGGCGGAGAGCGGTATTAACGCGCCGTGCCTTAACTAAAAAAGGATTTCGTTGATGAGTGATACTGGAAGATTAGATTGTGTTTCTTGCCATGAGGTATTCAAACATTGGCTGGAATTTCAATTGATAGACAGTCAGGGCAAGCCGTTAGGGGGAGTCCCTTATCGCCTGAAAAGCCGGGATGGCATGATTAATGCCAGCGGAACCACTGATGGTCAGGGTGTGCTGCGTGAAGAAAACTTATCGTCGATGCAAATGATCCTGCATGTGGATGCTCAAAAGTTGGCTGACCAGTTGACTGAAAAATCTCCCGCGGAGGCGATGGAAAAACAAAAAGGGATAGGAGCCTATCACCAGCTTATGCCGGGAGATATCAGTGATATGACACCGGAAATTGAAGGCTGGACGAAAGAAGCCTTACTGCACTCAAGATACTACCCTGATCCCAGTTATCCGGGATTTATCGCGATGCCGGGCCATAACCGTCGTCATGTATTGGAAATCGCCCGCATCGCCAAGCCTGTTTTTGCTAAATCCTGCCTGCAACCCGCGGGATGTACGGATGCCGGAACAGAAACTGAACCGCATACTCATTTTGGTCAGATGTATGTCTTTCAGCCCAAGCCAGCGGTTCAATCGCAGAAGAAGCTGAAAAGCTCTGAGCCGTGGTATCTTGAAGCTATTGCGGGATTGGGGAACATGGTATTCCCAAAAGCAGAGGCGAACCCAATCCTTATAGAATATTCTTTGCAAGCAGCACAACAGACACAAGCGGCTATGACGGGTACTGCTATTGCAAATCACGAGAATAATAGCAAGGAGAGAGAAGCGGGTTCTTTACTGTCCTCAAGTGAGAAGCAAAAGTTGGATAACATCCGGTTTAGTATGTCCCGCGAATCTTATCTCACGAGTGCATCTGCAATAACTTTAGGGATGATGATAAGGGATTGGTGGGATGGCAGTGATAAAGATTTACTGAGCCACGAAAACTTAAAGGAAATTGCCGATAAAAAAGGAACAGCGCCAACCCGTGTTCGTTATCGTTTTGTGGATAATGCACAAAACGGGCAACTCACCGCAGTGGGATATCATACCAGCGAGGAAAGTGGGCTGGAGCAGGTCAAAGTTCGCAACGTGCAATATAATGACTCATTAAACCGGTATGAATTTTGGGAAGATGATGCGGCTTCACCCACACTGGTTTGGTATTTAGACGCACGAACAGGTGAATTATCACAGAGCGATATTGATAAATATGCTCAGCAGGATTCGTCTGTCAATGCGAAGGTGGCTGTGCTGGATCCGGAGATTAGCAGTCAAACTCCGGGCTTACCGATACCGGAGCAGCGGACTTGGCGGGATGGGGTTTATATTAACCCTCAGCAAGATCCGAAGCAGATGGGTGATAATGCTATAACTACACCAATACCGGATGAGAACAGGCCAACGACGTTGACCACGCCAAAACCGGAGCAGAAGAGTTTTCGTGATTATATTCTGATACTTCCGATTTCGAATGTTCCGGCGATTTATGTTTATTTGAGTGAAAGTAATGAGATAGTCACCAAAAATGTTAAGCCTAATATTTTAATTAGCAGGCAAAATAGAAACGAAATGTCAGGATCGCAAATTAAGAGATATGTAAAAGATATGAAAAAAAATGGCTATGATACTAATTTCCCAGTTGATGTGGCTAATGTGAATGGAAAAATGATTATTATGGATGGCCATCATCGAGTTGAAGCAGCAGTAAAAGCAGGCATTAGTGAAATACCTGCTAGAGTAATAAATGTTACGGGAGAACATGGTGATGAATTGTTGCGTCAAGCAGCTGAGGCGAGAGTGAGGTATTAATATATGAATGCTATAATCGAGAAAAAAGATATTATTGATTTTATTAAATTGCAGGTAAAGCTGTCCCGCACTTTTTTTGAAACTTATCCAGCGGTGAAAGATTTTGAGTGGTTATTAGATTTTCCAAAACGTGGTAGCATTCAAATAGATAATGAATTGTGGGGTTTTATTAAGCATGGAAAAGGCATTAGATTTACAAAAACATCACCGTTGCCAAAAATAATAGTTGATATTAACAACCATGTTACTAATCCTAAATTAATTGATGTCTGGCGTTTGTTAGAGTATTTTGAAAAAGAAGATCTTGAATTTAGTAAGGAGTATATTCAAGATCTTCTGGAGGGAATGGTATCTTCTGGAGAACTAAGGAAATTATATAAATATGAATATGAACTATTATGATTTTATGTATATTTGATTGATTTTTATAAACAATAGATTATTATAAATTGGATAATTAGTATAAAAACTTATCAGAATATACTTTGATAGGTTTTTATACTAGATGGTTATTCTATTTTTATGGAAATTAAATAGGGTGTTATTATCTTGGAATATATGATTGTTATTTGGCCGTAATTTAATTAAATAGAAATATTTTTTTGAATAGTGTTTGTGAGTTGACAATAGTTTGTTATTGGACTTTACAAGAATTTTTTATCATAAAATAATTTTTTTAGATAGAATTAAATTGTGATTGTTGAATAGTTAAATTGGGGCGACAAAAACTTTTCCAATTTTCTTTATACTCTGTTTCGCATAATCAGTGTAACTCATTTACCAGGAAGAAAACCAAATGATTTCTCAAGTAGAGGTGAATCCAATCCTTATAAGGTTTTAATTACAAACAGTTCAACAGACACAAGCTTCTATATTGAGAGGGAGGATAATGAATCACTAAACCGGTATGAATTTTGGGAAGATGATGAGGCTTCACCCACACTGGCTTGGTATTTAGACGCACGAATAGGTGAATTATCACAGAGTGATATTGATAAATATGCTCAGCAATATTCGTCTGTCAATGCGAAGGTGGCTGTGCTTGATCCGGAAATGAACAGTTAAACTCCGGGCTTGCCGATACCGGAGGAGAAAGATTTTCGTGATTATATTCTGATATTCTCGGTTTCAAATATTCCGGCTATTTATGTTTATTGGAGTAGCAGACAAGTATTAGATCCCGACAGCGTTACAGGATGGGAAAAAGCTGAAAAATACTACGATAAAATCAGGGCCGACCCTTCTGATATTTCAACCATTGCGAAAAATACAGGATGGAAAGAATCCCATGTTGCCCGAGCAAAAGACCATGTGTTTTTCAGAGAACACCAATTAGGTTATGGAAAAGGAAAAGGTCGATTTGATGCCGATCCTGAAATGGTTAATGCTTGGGAACGTTTGAAGAAAGGGGATTTTGTAAAATCTGACATTAACTTGTTGAAACATGAATATTTTGAATCCCGATTTGAAAGAATTTTTTCAACAGACTATATAACTGCTCATGAGGCAGCAGTAAAATCAGGAAGAGATTGGAAACCTTAATTTGGAAACCTTAATATGGCATTTTGTATATTGATCTTCAAAAAAGAAGAAAATGAAAGTTTCGCCCGTTATAATTTTATGGCTTGTGAATTTAAGGACACCGATAAAGAACACGGTGTTTTAGAAATAAATAAAGAAAATGGCGAAATTACACTAATCAAAGCTGCTGATTATGATGAAAAAAAACATTTTTACCAGAGAGCATCATATAAAATACTCACTCATTGGAAAAATGGAGATCTCCCAGACAGAACAATCTGGGCATCATAAAGAACACACTATTCAATGAGTAAAAAAGCCGGTAAGATCCGCATGATCTTCCGGCTTTTATCACCATTCTGGCCTATAAACCCTGAACATTGTAAGTGTCCAGCCATCTCACCTTGCTTTATCAGATAAAAACAAAGTGGGTTTTAGCTAAACGTGTTCTCAGGCCAGAGCAGTAACTCATTCAACTGGTTGTTCGGCCATCTTACCCACCATTCACAAGCTTTCGATTTGAAAATGAAGATCCCAAGATTATTGAGATATTGGGAAATGCCTTAGAGTCATACAGAGGCAAATTTCAATGGGCCATGATTAGTCAGAAAAAAGAATATGGCACAGGAGTTAATAGATGTATTTCGCCAAAATATATTAAAGAATTACGAGACGAAGCGGAGAGGGTTTATGAATCTCATAATGTTGATGAGTATGTTGCTAAACACGAACCTAATTTTGCTCCTTTAGCCTACGACGATCTTATTAATTCAACGGAACATGTTAAAATTGTTTTCAATACTGCTGGTATTCATGTTTGATAGCAAAGTCCCAGTTATTGTGAACTGCATCCAAAAAGTTAGGTATTAACTGATTAAGATACAATTTCATAAAACAGAAGCATTCTCTGGAATGCTTAAAGCCAGGCACAGTATTAAACATACGCCCCCATCATAAATAGAGGCGTACTCAACAATAAACCAATATCACTCACCCAACAACGACAACGCAAATTTCACCGCTTCGATCAATCTATCTGCATCTTGCTGGTTGTTATAAGGCATAAACGAAGCGCGTAAGCAGCCGCTGATCCCAAGAGCATCCAGCAACGGTTGAGCGCAATGTTGTCCCGAACGCAGGGAGATATTTTGTTCTGCAATCAGTGTTGCTAAGTCACTGTGATGTATTCCGGCGAAATTGAAAGCAAGCAAACTGGAACCGGCCACACGGTAACTTGTAAAACCCGGCAGTAGGCTGAGTTGCTGCTCGGTGTAATCCGTCAGGGCAATGGCATGGGATTCGGCGAGCTGGATATCCACGGTTTTCAGCCACTCCAGAGTTGTTGCAAAGCCGACCACGCCAGCAATGTTAGGTGTACCTGCTTCGAAACGATAAGGCACGGCTTCCGGTGTGAAACCGTCAAATGAAACTTGAGTCAGCATTTTGCCACCGCCATGCCACGGAGACATCGCATTCAGCAATTCAGTTTTGCCATACAACACTCCCAATCCATTCGGGCCATACAGTTTATGGGCTGAGAACGCGTAAAAATCGATATCCAGTTGCTGAACATCAATAGGTGCGTGAACGATACCCTGAGCCCCATCAACCAGTACCTTGCAGTGATATTGATGGGCGAGAGTTGTGACCTGTGCCAAATCTACGGCGGCACCAGTCACGTTCGACATTTGGCTGATGGCGACTAATCGGCTTTTCTCATTTAACAGTTCTGCCAGTTTCTCTATTTCAGGTTGGCGTTGGTTGCCAATCGGCCATTTAACGATTTTGGCGCCTGTCTGTTCTGCCAGAATCAGCCACGGTAGCAGATTAGAGTGGTGTTCCTGTTCGCTGACAATGATTTCATCACCCACGTTCAGGCGGGGGCGAAAGTAACTCTGCGCTACCAGATTAATGGACTCAGTAGTGCCTTTCGTCCAGATGATATCCATAGGTAATGGCGCATTGATCAATTCCGCGACCAGTGACCGGGCTTGCTCATAACGCGCGGTCATGGCTTGTGCTGTCGCGTGCTGGCTGCGATGTACCGTCGCACTGTGGTTCTGGTAATAGTGTTCGGTCGCCTCAATCATACATCTCGGCTTTAATGCAGTGGCGGCACTATCCAGAAACGTGGTTGATTCTTGCAGGGCAGGAAATTGTTGACGGAATTGTTCTGAGTCAAAGGCTTTCATAAACGGTGTAATTTAGTCATTGTGTGATAAAGAATAAGTTTTTTTTAGCCAGAAGAAGGGGAATTCTACAGGAAAGTTGAGAAAAAAAGCACCGCAATTGCGGTGCATTAAAAAAATCACTATGGACAGACAGGGTAAATGTACAGGAAGTGAAAAAAAACGGTAGCTTACGCTACAAAGTCTGGAGTCCCAGACAACTTGCAAACACAACATCACAACCACAAAGCCAAAAGTATCAATGTATTAATACAAAGAGACTTTTCGTTCCGGCTTAGGAAGTGCGCACACTATAGGGATTTGCTGGTATATCATCAAGGGACAAATTATAATGATTCGGATTATAAAAACTAATACCTGAACGAAAAGAGTTACCGGTATCGTCACCATCATATAAGAAACCAACATGTCTAAACGTTTGCCTCCACTCAATGCCTTACGCGTTTTTGATGCCGCCGCCCGTCATTTAAGTTTTACTAAGGCGGCAGAAGAATTATTTGTGACTCAGGCCGCAGTTAGTCATCAAATGAAAAGCCTGGAAGATTTTCTGGGATTAAAGCTTTTTCGTCGTCGTAATCGTTCACTGTTGTTAACTGAAGATGGGCAGAGTTACTATCTCGATATCAAGGAAATTTTTACTGCTATCAATGATGCAACCCGTAAGCTTCAGGCACGTAGCGCTAAAGGGGCATTAACCGTGAGTTTGTCCCCCAGTTTTGCTATTCAATGGCTGGTGCCACGGCTTTCTGGCTTTAATCAGAGTTTTCCGGGGATTGATGTCAGGATTCAGGCGATAGATCGGGAAGAAGATAAATTGGCTGATGATGTTGATGTCGCCATTTTTTATGGCAGGGGCAATTGGCCGGGGTTGCGAACCGATCGCCTTTATCCTGAATATTTACTGCCTGTCTGTTCTCCGGCCTTGTTGGCAGGAGATCGGCCCTTGAAAACCCCTTCAGATCTTGCCAGGCATACCTTATTGCACGATTCATCCCGGAGGGATTGGCAAGCCTATATTCGTCAGCTTGATATGCAGCAACAAATCAATGTCCAGCAAGGGCCAATATTCAGTCACAGTGCAATGGTGATTCAGGCGGCTGTGCACGGTCAGGGGGTTGCCCTTGCTAATAATGTTATGGCACAAAATGAAATTGATGCGGGGCGTTTGGTCTGTCCATTCAATGATGTTTTGGTCAGTAAGAACGCATTTTATTTGGTTTGTCACGATAATCAGGCAGAATTGGGCAAGATTGCCGCTTTTCGGAAATGGATATTGACGCAAGCCGCGTCCGAACAAGAAAGGTTGGGATATATCACTCAATATACCCAATAGATGCCAATCTGAAACAGGAGCTGTGTGATGAGCAGTCGGGCCATGCTTATTTTTGTCGGGATCAGTGGTTTTTTCTACGTGGCATTGGGAGCGATGGGGGCACATATGTTGGCGCCTGTCCTGACTTCACGTCAGATGGAATGGATTCATACCGGCCTGCAATATCAAGGGCTGCATACACTCGCCATGATGGCGCTGGCTGCTTTTTTGATGCGTCAGCCAGTACCCCAATTTGGATGGAGTGGTATTTTTTTCGCAGCGGGAATTGTGCTGTTTAGCGGCAGCCTTTATTGTCTGGCCTTTTTACCGCTAAAATTTCTGGTGTATTTGACACCAATCGGTGGGCTGAGTTTTCTCATTGGTTGGTTATGTGTATTAATTGGCGCTCTGCGTCTAAGGAAATCGGCGCTTAGCCATGAATAAAGTTGCTTTATATTGCCGCCCGGGTTTTGAAAAAGAGTGTGCGGCAGAAATTACCGATAAAGCGGGTAAAAAAGAAATTTACGGTTTCGCCCGTGTGAAAGAAAACAGCGGATATGTGCTGTTTGAGTGTTACCAGCCTGATGATGCCGATCGTCTGATTCGTGAAATCCCGTTTAAGGAATTGATTTTTGCCCGCCAAATGTTGGTTGTGGGCGAGCTGTTGAAAGATCTGCCGCAGGAAGATCGCATTACACCGATTATTGGTATGTTGACGGGTGTGATTGAGCGAGCCGGTGATCTGCGTGTAGAAGTCCCGGACACCAATGAAAGCAAAGAGTTGATGAAATTCTGCCGTAAGTTTACGGTTCCATTACGTAATGCGATGCGTCAGGAAAAGCTCTTGCTGGCAAAAGAAAACGACAACCGTCCCGTGATCCATGTGTTTTTCATTGCCTCAGGTTGCTGCTATGTGGGGTATTCCTACAGTAACAATAATTCCCGTTTCTATATGGGGATCCCTCGCCTGAAATTTCCATCTGATGCACCAAGCCGTTCCACGCTGAAACTGGAAGAAGCCTTTCATGTCTTTGTTCCTTATGATGAGTGGGAAGAACGTCTGTGCAGCGGCCTTCATGCTGTGGATCTCGGTGCTTGTCCGGGAGGTTGGACTTACCAGCTAGTAAAACGCAGCATGTTGGTTCATGCGGTAGATAATGGCCCGATGGCTGAAAGCTTAATGGAAACCGGTCAGGTGAAGCATCACCGCGTGGACGGTTTTAAATTTGAGCCGTCAGTAAAAAACATTTACTGGCTGGTTTGTGACATGGTTGAAAAACCTGCCAAAGTTGCACACTTGATGACAGATTGGCTGGTAAAAAGCTGGTGTCGTGAAGCGATCTTCAATCTCAAATTGCCGATGAAAAAGCGTTATGAAGAAGTGGATCACATCTTGCAGAAAATTGAGTCGCAACTGAAAGAGAATGGCGTAAATGCTCAAATTCAGGCAAAACATCTGTATCACGATCGTGAAGAGATTACAGTACATGTTCGTCGCATCTGGTCTGTTTATGCAACTGAACGGGATTATTGAAGGTGATGGATATGGAATAAATTTCAAGTTGCGGTGAAAATACCGCAATTTGAAAAAAGAAAGCGTAAATAGATAATTCTTTCTTAGGGCTAATTTCCAGCAGATAAAAACAGTATTATTTTATAGTAAATAATACTGTTTTTTTGTTATCAAAAAAATTTCATTGAAAAATGAATAATTAAATACATAAACTAAATTTGTTCAATATGTATTCTAAAAAGATATATTAATTATTTTTACACGGACAAGAACTAACGCTATTTTATTCTGGAGTTTTATTTCTAAGGGGATCTTAGAAAGAATTTAAAACTCTTGCTCCCGTTATTACAAATATTTCGGGTTTTAGAAAATTAATCTTGTTCTTACAGGAGATTTACATGACCTCAAAGAAAAAATATACCTATTCGGGGTTATCTGATTCTAATTCTGTTCAGGATGTAAAAGCACTTCTCACAGCCTACGTTCCGAATTACGATTCTTCTATTCGTGTTGATCATAATCCATTTGGCGATAACGCGCCTGATCAGCTTGTGAGGGGCCAGTATCACTGGTCCAATAAATATGTTAATTCCTCTGGAACATTGGAATTATCATATCATTTTCTAACAAAGGCACCGACTATCATGCCGCTGTTTAAAGTTTCTGGCTTCAGTGCGTTTAATGAAGATCAGAAAGATGCAGCGAAACTTTCTTTGCAGTCTTGGTCTGATGTTGCCAATATTAAATTTACCGAAGTAAGTAATGCTACTAAAGCAAATATCACTTTTGGTTTCTTTGATTATAGCAAAGCGAAAGATTATGCGTTCGCAAATCTGCCACAGGGACAAAAAACAGCTTATACATGGTATAACGCGAAGAGCCATACTTTTGTGGACAATGACATTGATGTGAATGGTTATGCCCGTCAGACTTTCACGCATGAAATTGGACATACTTTAGGATTGGAACACCCTGCTGATTATGATGCTTCTGATAAAGTGCGTCCAAGCTATATCACTAAAGCGAAATATTTCGAAGATTCTCGTGCCTATACGGTCATGAGTTATTTCGGTGAGAAATACACGGGTCAGGATTTCAAAGGTGAATATTCATCAGCACCTTTGCTGAATGATATCTCTGCCATTCAGGATTTGTATGGCGCTAATATGGAAACTCGTGCAGACGATACCATATATGGCTTTAATTCCAATACTGGCCGTGATTTCATGACTGCAACCGATGCGAACAGCAAACTGGTGTTCAGCGTTTGGGATGCGGGCGGTGAAGATACGTTTGATTTCTCTGGCTTTACCCAAAATCAGCGTATTAACCTGAATGAAGGGGCTTTCTCTGATGTTGGCGGCTTGAAAGGCAACGTTTCTATCGCGCGTGGTGTCGTTATTGAAAATGCGATTGGCGGTAGCGGTAACGACATTCTGGTTGGTAACAGCGCAGATAACATCCTGAAAGGTGGTGCAGGCGACGACATCATTTATGGCGGGCTTGGCGGTGACCATCTGTGGGGTGGCGAAGGCAAGGATACCTTTGTTTATCTGGATGGCAAAGAATCATTGAAAGACAACCCGGATTGGATTCATGATTTTACTTCTGGTGAAGATAAGATCGATCTGTCTTTCTTCAACTTCGGTAGTCGTGGCGATATCAAATTTGTGGATTCATTCTCAGGCAAGGCGGGTGAAGTGAAGTTCACTTATGACCAAGTGAATGAAGTCACAGATTTAGAGATCAGTCTTGGTGGTGATCTGGCGGGCAACGATTTTCTGGTGAAAGTTGTTGGTCAACCGCTGACTGAGGCAGATTTCATCGTTTGATGATGTCATCGCGATAACTGAATGCTGCCGTATGCTTCTTGGTGTACGGCAGCATTAAGGAGGCCGCCGTGTTATATCGTCATCTGAAGATAATATCGGTTTTCTTTCGTCCCCTGTTTCATCAGTATGAATTTTGTGGAACTCCGTTTTATAGGTTGAAGGCATGTTTGCGGAGCGCTTTTTTATCGACATTTAATTTATCGACGATGAATTTATCGGCATTGAAATTATCGGTAATTTTATCTCTTTTTTTTGCAGGAGGATGTATGGCGAGTAGTTTGAGACTTCCACCCGCTGATGAGCTTAAAGGGCTATGGCAACTCTCCGATGGGCATCAGGTATGTCATATTGAATTGACCGATACCCGTTTACTTGAAGGGTCAATTTGGGCGCTAAAAAGTGACACCTGTGCGACAGCGCTGTTTGGTCAGCCTGTTGAAGGATGGCGTCCGGCTCCCGATGGAATCACATTGACGGATGATGACGGTAATAGTCTGGCCTTTTTTGGTCAGGAGTCTGAAGAACAATGGGTCGCCTACCTTGTTGATGGCAGGGAATTGGTCATGACATTTAGTGGCACAGCGAATGCAGTGACAAAATAAAAAATCAGGCATGATTTGATAACTAATTCGTTTTGCTTCAGTTAATGATAAAGGGATTGCAGTGAAATTACGCTTTCCGAAGGATGAAATCACGGATGTTATCCGTGCACGCAGCAAAGTATTCTGGACTATTGGCTTATTTACAGCGTTTATCAATCTGTTGATGCTGGTTCCCTCGATTTATATGCTTCAGGTATACGATCGGGTACTGCCATCCGGTAATGAAATGACTCTGTTGATGCTGACGCTTATCACATTGGGTATGTTTGCCATCATGGGCGGTCTGGAATATATCCGCAGTCAGGTGGTTATCCGCATTGGCAACCAGTTTGATATGAACCTGAACCAGCGGGTTTACACCGCTTCGTATGAGTCCAACCTAAAAAGTGGCTCAACAGATGCGGGGCAAATGCTCAATGATTTGGCGACTATTCGCCAGTTTCTGACGGGGAATGCACTGTTTGCTTTTTTTGATGCTCCTTGGTTCCCCGTCTACCTTTGTGTCATTTTCCTGTTTAGCCCGTATCTGGGATTGTTGGCACTGGTTGGGGCCATTATTCTTATCACGCTGGCGGTATTGAACCAGTGGCTATCCCAGGCACCGTTAGCCGAAGCAAGCAACCTCTCTTTACGATCAGCCCATCTTGCCAGCACCAACTTGCGCAATGCAGAAGTGATCGAAGCGCTCGGAATGTTGCCGGTATTGCGTCACCGCTGGTTTGGTTTGCATAAGCGCTTTCTCCATTTCCAGTGCATTGCCAGTGAACGGGCGGCATTCATTGCTGCGCTGACTAAAACAGTACGCATAGCCTTGCAATCTTTGATTCTGGGTTTGGGCGGTTGGCTGGCGATTGAAGGGAATATCACGCCGGGAATGATGATAGCAGGTTCCATTTTGATGGGGCGGGCGTTGTCTCCGATTGAGCAGTTGATACAGGCATGGAAGAGCTGGAGTGCGGCTCGTTTGTCATGGCAGCGGCTGGACAAGCTCCTGAAAGCTCAGCCAGAGCGCAAAAGTGGCATGTCATTGCCCGTTCCCAAGGGCGTATTGCTGTTAGAGAAAGTCTCTGCAATACCACCCGGTAAAACACGTGCCGCTCAGGCATCACAAAGCCAGACATCACAAAATAAGCAATATGTTTTGCAGGATATCAACCTTGCCTTAAATCCCGGTGATGTATTGGGTGTGATTGGCCCCAGTGCGTCAGGGAAATCCACATTAGCCCGTTTGCTGGTGGGTATCTGGCCGGCACAGGAAGGCGTTGTACGACTTGATAGTGCCGATATTTACCAGTGGAACAAAGATGAATTGGGGGCATCCATTGGTTATTTGCCGCAGGACGTTGAACTGTTTGGTGGCACGATTGCTGAGAATATCGCGCGTTTTAACGATGTTGATCCTGAAAAAGTGATCGAGGCAGCACAAAAAGCCGGCGTCCATGAATTGGTGCTCAATCTTGAACAGGGTTATGACACGGTCATTGGTGCCGGAGGGATGGGGCTGTCTGGCGGGCAAAAACAGCGGATTGGGCTGGCTCGCGCTTTGTATGGTAATCCATCGCTTGTGGTATTGGATGAACCTAATTCGAATCTGGATGATATCGGAGAAAAAGCGCTGAGTAATGCCATTGCTCAATTACGGGAACAAGGGAAAACGGTGGTGGTGATTACCCATCGTCCTTCATTGCTCTCGCAAACAACCAAAGTTTTGCTGTTGGTGCAGGGTAAAATGAAAATGTTTGGCCCTTCCCAACAAGTCATGGCGGCGCTGTCTCCGTCACAGCCACAACCAAAAGCGGTCGAACGTGCCTCGTAACATGATTCAGCCATATTTAAATTCTTGGGATATTGCTATCTGGGAGTAAAAATGTCCTATCAGACCAATGCAAAGGATGCCCAAAATGAGGCGTCAGAATTATTGCCGCTGGATGCGAATCGTTACCTGCGAATAGGCTGGTTGGTTATTGGCATTGGCATTCTGGGCTTTTTAATCTGGGCAGCGTTTGCGCCACTCGATAAAGGGGTGGCTTCTTCAGGGACGGTTGTCGTGGATGGAAACCGAAAAACGGTACAGTCCCCTGTGAATGGTATTATCAGGCAAATTCAGGTGAAAGAGGGTGAACAAGTCGAGGCCGGGCAGGTTTTGGTTCAGCTCAGCCAAGTGCAGGTTAATGCGCAGATTGATTCTCTGAAACAGCAACTTTATACCACTTTGGCAACGGAAGCCCGACTGTTGGCCGAGCAACAAGGACAGGATGCCATTGTCTTTCCATCCACATTATTGAATCAGCAATCGGAGCCGCGCGTTCAGGATATTCTGGCGTTGCAGAAACAGCTCTTTCTGTCACGCCGTGAGATGTTGCGAAGTGATCTTGCAGGCATGCAACAGACTGAGGAAGGGCTGAATTTCCAAATCAAAGGATTACGAGAAGCCTTAATAAGCAAGCGACAGCAGCAGGCTTCACTCAAGGAGCAAGTGACTAACCTGCAACCTTTAACAGAGGAAGGCTATTTTCCCCGTAACCAGTATCTGGAATTACTGCGTAACCAGAGTGAGTTAAGTGGCAATATGGCCGAGATGTCTGGGCGAATTGGTCAGCTTGAAAAGCAGCGGCAGGAAACGCAACAGCGAATTATTCAGCGTCAGGCTGATTACCAACGTGAAGTACGCAGCCAATTGTCGGATGTGCAGGTGTTAGCTAATGAATTAGGCAATAAGCTGGAAACGGCCCAGTTTGATTTGTCTCACACGTTAATTACGGCTCCGGTCGATGGTTCAGTGGTGGGGTTGAACGTATTTACCCAAGGCGGTGTGGTGGCTTCCGGTGAGAAACTGATGGAGATCCTCCCGGCTCAAAGTACCTTGGAAGTGGAAGCGCGCTTGATGGTGCATCTGATTGATAAGGTAACTGTGGGGCAGGATGTTGATTTGATGTTTACTGCGTTCAACCAAAACCGGACGCCGAAAGTGACGGCTAAGGTGGCAGTGGTTTCTGCTGACCGGTTAGTGGATGGAGTAACAAGGGAACCTTATTACCAGATGCGATTGAAAGTGACCCCTGAAGGAATGGAGAAATTGGCAGGGCTGAATATCAAGCCGGGGATGCCGGTTGAGGTGTTCGTCAAAACGGGATCGCGTTCTCTGTTGAGCTATCTGTTCAAGCCATTGGTGGATAGAGCGTCTACATCGCTGATTGAGGAGTAATGGAGATGTTGAGGTATTGCGGTTTTGCCAATAAACGTACTTTGCTATTGCCTCTGTTTTTAACGATATTGTTGGTGATGTTAGCTTCCGGTTCCGCGAGAGCCCTTTCTTTGACGGAAGCTTATGCTCTGGCATTGCAGCATGATCCAACATTTCAGGCGGCCATCAAAGAGCAGGAAGCAGGGCAGGAAGAGAAAAATCTTGGGCTGGCTGAATTGCTGCCCAAGGTATTGATTAGCTATCAGAATTCACCGAAAAACTGGCAGAAAATGGAATCTCATTCTGTAGATATGCGTGGCCGGAAGGTTAGCGAAAGCCGTGACCGGAAGTATGACAGCTATAGCGGTGCGATTATTTTGACTCAACCGCTGATTGATTTTGAAGCGTGGGCGCGTTATCGAACCCGTCAGGCTTATACGTTGATGAGTGATGCCCGCTTTCGGGCGGATAGCCAGCAATTGGCGGTCAGGGTAGTGAACAGTTATGTGGCTGTAGCCTATGCACAGGATCGGCTGGAGCAGGTCGTCCGGCAGAGGACTGCCTATGAAGAGCAACTGGAACGCAACCAGAAATTGTTTTCCTCCGGCGAGGGCACCCGCACCGATGTGGCAGAAACGCAAACACGTTACAGTCAGGTACTGGCCGATGAATTGATGGTACAGGATGAGCTGGATGCCGCAATCCGTGACTTGCAGCTCTTAGTTGGTGTACCGTTGCCAGTCGGTTTACCGGTTAATCGCTTGTCCAACGCACCACAGTTCAAAGCCATCAAACGGGATATCGGGAGTTATGCTGATTGGGAACAGCAGGCATTAAGCCAGAACCCTCAATTGGCGGCTGCCCGGCAGAAAGTTGATGTGGCGTATCATGACATTAACCGCAATCGTGCGGGATACCTGCCAAAACTTGAGCTGTACGCTTCTCATAGCGAAAATAAGTCCAGTAGTGATAACAGTATTGACCAAAAATACCGGACAGATTCTATTGGCTTGCGTGTTTCCATGAATCTTTATAATGGCGGCGGTACGGCGGCGGCAGTACGTCAGTCGGCGGCAAATTATGGCAAGACTAAATATGAGATGGATGCACAGGCAGGCGAAATCCTGAATGCACTGCGCCGTAATTATAATGCCTATGTTAATGGTGAGAAGCGGATACGAGCCTATGAAACAGCGGTAGAAGCGGCTGAATTACAGGTGAAAGCGACGCAAAAAAGTGTTGCTTTGGGGCAGCGAGTGAATGTCGATGTGCTCAATGCTGAGCAACAACTCTATACTGCGCGTCGTGAGCTGTCTCAGGCTAAATATGACTATATGAAAGCATGGATTGGATTACTGAATGAGTCGGGGCAATTAAATGGTGAACATATTAAGTTAATTGCTGATTATTTTGGTTGAAATAATTTAATGAGTGATACCCTGTTTTTATGATGAATTTGCAAAATTCATCTGGAAACAGGTATCACACATTTTTGTAGTTGCTTCCCGCCTGTATCGGGCGCGTCGGGCAAAGTTGGCGGTGTTTTTACAAAAGCATAGCCAGCAAGATTAACTGGTTATTTATCGGGCAATCTCAATTGCTGTAAATTCCCCTGTAGTGATAAATCGGTTTTTAATGAAGCGACTTCCCGGCTGATATAAGCCATTTCTTTATGAACTTCTAATTTTTTTCGCCATTTATCTGGTTGGGCTTCCAGATTCTGGAATAAATTATCCAGCGAACCGGCTTGTTGTAGCAGGGTGGCGGCTGTCTTCGGGCCAATGCCCTGAACGCCGGGGATCTTACTGCTACTGATGCCTGCCAGCCCCCAATAATCGGGAAGTTGGTCAGGGGAAACGCCGAATTCTTGCTGAATGAACGGTAAGTCCAGCCAGCGTTTTTGGAAGTAATCACGGATTTGGATATTGGGAGAAAGAAGCTGGCAATAGCCCTTATCTGTTGAAACAATTGTGACACGATGCCCGGTATTGGCGACTTTAGTCGCCAATGTTGCGGCCAAATCATCCGCCTCATGTCCTTCTACATGCCAGCAAGCTACGCCAAGTTCACTGAATGCCTGCTTAATCAGCGGCATCTCCTGTTGTAAGTTTTCTGGCATAGCAGAACGCCCTGCTTTGTAGTCAGGGAAAAGTTGATGGCGCCAGCTATGTTTGCGATCATCTTCATCAAATACAGCAACTGCATGAGTCGGGGATGCGTGGGTGATTAATTGTTTTAACGCATGTTCGCAGGCAGGAACGCAAGGGCTTCCCTGTACCGCATGGATGCGTCGAATCAGATTTAGAGCGTCTACAATTAAAAGATGTATCATGGTCGTTATATTCCATCCTTGGATTTTATTCCTTGGCACCAGCCTCATTGAATCGTGAAGAGAAAAGGTATCCGTGATTTATTTGATTATCTCATAACACGGTTCATAAGCAGTACCTCCCGGAAGTTTCATGCGATCTTGCTCCACAAAATCTTCTAGCAAGTTATCCATACAGTGCATAATGTCAGCATTACCGTGGATCTTGAATGCCCCATATTTCTCTATGGCATGAATACCCGCTTCTTTTACATTACCTGCCACAATGCCAGAAAATGCGCATCGCAATGCTGAAGCAAGTTTCTCAGGTGGTTGATTTGGATATAAATTCAGGTTAGCCATGTTGTCATGGGCTGGATTGAATGGAGATTGTAAATCAGGGCTGATTTTCAATGACCAGTTGAAGCTGTAAGCATCTCCGGTAGAACGGCGACTCTCTTTGACGCTTGGCATCGCCCTTTTCATTATACGTGCGACTTCTGATGGCGCATCCATAATAATGCGGTAGTAGTGACGAGCCTGTTTTCCCAAAGTATTAACGATAAACTCATCTAACGCGTGGAAGTAATCGGCACTCTCTTTGGGGCCGGTTAAGACCAGTGGCAGGACTTGATCTTTATTTTCAGGATTCATCAGGATAGCCAGCAAATACAGTAGTTCTTCTGCCGTACCCACGCCGCCGGGGAAGATAATGATACCGTGAGCAATACGGACAAAGGCTTCCAGACGTTTTTCGATGTCAGGCATGATAATCAGTTCATTTACCAACGGGTTGGGAGGTTCTGCCGCGATAATTGAAGGTTCTGTAATACCGACGAACCGACTGTTTTTATAATTCTGTTGGGCGTGTCCTACCGCAGCGCCTTTCATTGGGGCTTCCATTGCTCCCGGGCCACAACCTGTACAGATATTCAGTTCGCGTAACCCTAGCTCATTCCCTACCTTGCGCCCGTATAAATACTCTTTTTCATTGATGGAATGACCGCCCCAACAAACAATCATATTAGGGTCTTCTGAGGTATGCAGGGCTTTAGCGTTGCGCAGGATGGAGAAAATGGTGCTGGTAATATGTGTACCATTTTCCATATTTAAATTGTGTGCTTGCTGTGCATTGGTAATTTGCGCGTGAACGAACAAAATATCCCTTAACACCGCGAACAGATTTGCTTGCAGGGAACGGATGATTTTACCATCAACAAAAGCGTGTTCCGGTGGATTGACTAACTCCAGCTTTACGCCGCGTTCTCTGCGCAGTACGTTGATATCAAAATCTTCATATTTTGACAGTAATTCTTTACTGTTATCGGTTTGGCTTCCAGAATTAAGAACCGCCAGTGAACAGTTACGAAAAAGGCGGTATAAATCACTACTTGCGGTACGCTTAAGCGTATCTACTTCAAGCTGAGAGAGTAAATCCATAGATCCCAATGGATTGACATGTGTAATCAAGAATGACTCCTTTTACCCCTTATGGGGGTTCCTCGATAATGATTTATACCCTCTATCTTTCAAGTTTCTGTTTTATTGCGTTCATTCCTTCCAGTGATATAACGAAATAACATGATGTTACCTATGCCAGTTATCTCAGTTTCTGGGGAATTAGCTTATTTTCCGTCACAGCAACCTGAAATTTATTGGGTATAACTGATTTCATCCAGCAGTCTGGTTACCCATTGCTAATCAAATTAATTTGATTATTGGCGGGCTAACCTTCCTATTGCTGGAGTAAATTCTTCGTTGCTACGCCATGGATTGATATCCAACCCTCCCCGACGGGTATAACGTGCATAAACAGTGAGTTTTTCAGGCGCGCATAATGTCATTAAGTCATTGAAAATACGCTCGACACATTGTTCATGAAATTCATTGTGATGGCGGAAAGAAACTAAGTAGCGCAATAACTTTTCCTGATCGATTCTGGCACCTTTATAGCGGATCATGACAGATCCCCAGTCTGGCTGATTAGTGATCAGGCAGTTTGATTTTAGCAAATGACTCACTAAAGTTTCTTCAACGATAGGGCCAATTGCTGCATTGTTAAGATAATCGCGACTGAACTGATAATCATCAATTTCAATATCCTGATTATCGATGCACTTTCCTGCAAATTCGGCAATTGGCTGTTGATTGAAGTTGTGGAGGGGATATAAAACAACGTCGATATTGCCATTGGCACACGCAGATAAATCCTGTTGCAGCGTTTTTTGTACGGTTTCCCAATCAGCAAAGCGGGTTTGGTTAAAACTGTTCAGATAAAGCTTAAAGCTTTTTGATTCGATAAGGTTTTCGCTGGTGGCATCCAGACTGACATGACCAATAGCAACTTGAGGAACACCGCGTGCGTTGAGCCAGGAAAGTTCGTACATCGTCCAGATATCGGCACCATGAAAAGGAATACTTTCAGGGAATAGCCCAAGCGGTTCACGGTTCATGCTGCGGGGAACCGCTTGCAGTAAAGTCGGATCGTAGTTGTCGCGGTAGGGAGTGGGTTTACCTAACGTGAGTTGAGCGAGTGCCTGATTATCCTGATATAAAGACATTAAGATTCCTTAAAATTGGTAAATCATTATGTTTTAGGTAAACCGTAGTTTATCAAGGAATCCTGAATGGTCGTATTTTTATTGTGCATTATTCTCCATATTCATCGAGCCATTTTAGCGCTGCTTCTGCAAGGCTAAGCCTTTTTTCTTCAATAGATGTACTGTAGTTTCGTGACTTGCCATCAATTGTGCGGGTAATCAAATGGCGTTTATATCGTTCTGGCAGGGTTTCTCCTTTTTTTTCTCCTATTCCATATTTATTGACCTTTTTTTCAGTTTCATCTGGATGCCGATCCAGATAGGCGTTAAGGGGGCGCAATGAGTGTGCATGTTTGAAGAAATCAATGGGTAATAAATTGATGGCTTGATCGAAAAATACCGTCTTATATTTTTTGCAATAAGTATCAGGCAGGCCTTTGCTTAAGGAAGAGAAAAAAATCGGATTCTCTGTATTAGTGAACTGTATTTCATCATTGAAAATCTTTTGATGAAGTTCGCTAAAATATTTAGCATATTTGTGCATTTTTTTCAGAAAATGTAAACAAAAAATCAGGCAGTCTCCGGGGCTATTTTGTATTTGGCTGTAAATATAGAGAATTTTTATTGTATCCTTATATTTATTTTCATTTATTAAATAATCCATTCTTAATGGAATAAATTGATTTTTTCCGTTGCTTGCATCTACAAATATAAGAGATGTGTTTTCTTTGCTATCTTTAAAAATATTTAATGCAGCAAAGTGAACACCAGTCATTGCTGTATCTGTTTTGATAATATATCGTTTATGTATGCCAGCAGGTAGATCCAATACATTTTCAAATAAACTCATATCATCAATAATGTCTTCATGGGCATTCATCGCGTACTTTCTATTAAAGTATTTTAATATATGTATGGCGTTTTTTTGATCCAGATAAATATTATTAAACTGAAAGTTGCTTTGTTTTTGAACGTTAATTTCATTTATATAGTTAGTTAAATTACCTTTATACATTTTATTTCTCCATATTTTTATGGTCATACCCAATGGATTTCAGATGCAGCATGATGATAAGGACGTTAAGTCTCAGAAAGCATAACTCATGATGTGGTTGTCATGTCATTGTGAAGAATCGTGTAACTAACGAAATTATAAGTTGAAAGCCAATGAATATAGTAGATATAAAAATATATCTACTATTTGTTAAGATGACTTTATTCAGAAAGTAATTTATCTAATAAAGGTGATCTGAATACGTGATGTGGATCGTATTTCTGCAATGCAGAAATTGTTGAAGCCCAATTGTTATCGGCAGGCAATCCATCAGTGAATGAAGCTGGAATTATTTTGGTTAAAACTTCTTTATCTTCCCACGCAACGTTGGTGCCATAAGCCCAACCCTTACTCCATTCAACACGGGCTGAGGCATAAGAACCATCAAATTCTTTAAATAACCATTGTTCAAATTGACGGCAAAATTCAATGGCATAAGGTGTGTTTGGAAAGGTCAATATATCGAGCCAGACTGCAACATCCCATTCAGGCTGATCTAAACGGGGACGGATAGCAGATAAACTGGGAACAACCGCCTTTTCATGTAGGGCGTCGGCAGGATCATCTAAGCCAGTGACTCTGATTTCAATAGGACCGTTGATGGGATATCGTCCCTGATTTGCAAATTCACGCATTAATTTTTGCCATTCGGTATAAAATTTATTCAAAACGCGCTGGATATCAGCACGGCGCGTTAATACCGCATAGCCATTTGCTGTAACACGCAGGGTTGTGGGTTTTACATACAACAATAGGTTTTTACTCCAACCCCAAATATCTTTTCCATGACCTTGTAAAGCGGTATTTACCAGTTGATATTGCATCTCACCGACCAGAAGCGTTATTGCAGGGAAGCCGGAAAGAATGTCATTCACGATATTTGATATGGCTGGTGAGATATTATCGGAAAATGGATAGTTATAGGGTGTTTTAACCTCAATGCTGGCAGCCGGTTTGGTTGGTGCCACACTCCAGACTTTTAACCATGGGAAGTTTGTGAAAGGAAACAAAATAATCTCAGCCCGACCGCTTTTATTCAGAAAATGACTAAGAGTCCGATTGCTTTCTGGAAATTCGGAATCGGCAAATAATTCAGCCGCAGGGATATTAGTGAAGCTTTGGCAGCGTAAGCGTTGATTTTTACCAGCCTGAAACTGGACTTCTAAAATCAGGGAACAACCTAAGTGGGTTAATAGTGGTGCACAATTTGGATCACTTCGCTCAAAATGCTTGATAGTATATTGCTGATTTGCTGCATCCCACACAACAGCAGACAGGGACAATATTGTGTTACTCAGAGAGCCGTATGTGTGCCCGGGAAGTGGCGTTTCATCCACTGCTTTAATGGCAGTTCCATGCCCGCCTATCGCGAGAACGCCCCCTAATGTTAAATCACCAGGAGCAGGCGTTGCGGTGAAACCAAGATTTTGATCCTCCATTTGAGTCATTAGCGTTTCCATCAATATACCTGTTTGTGCGGTTACGATAGAAAATTGGGAACGATGTTCGATATTGACGTGAGTAAAATGCGCAGAGAGATCCATCAACATCATACGATTTTTGAAGCTTTGCCCTGATTCCAGAATTAATGGTGACCAATTATGAGATTGTCCGACAATTCTTAGCTTATAATTTTCCTTCCATGCCCAATTGACGACCAAAATAACCTCTTCAGCAGAACGAGGTATACAGCATGGTACATTGTGAGCCTGAATTTCTCCTGACCAATTTTTAAAGTTTAAATTTTTCCAGATAATATTGTCAGGAAAATTAGGCAAGTGATATTTTGGTTCAGGAATAATGTTATCTTGTAAGTGATTTTCATCTTGTCGATTTATATTTGATGTGGTCATTATTTGTTGCCTTAATTTTTATTTTGTGAGGTTTGGGTTTTTTAATATGAATTTAAAACTGAATCCGTTTATTACGGGATTATTTACTATGAAAATTAAAAGGTCATTCCGCGTTTAGACAGTGGGAATCATCTGTTAATATTTATTTTATCTCTGATAGTTACTTGATGCGATATGATGTGACATATAGTCGTCATTAAATGCTTTAAATTTCATATTTGTGAAGAAACTCAGAAAACATAAATTTTGTTGAAATTAAATAATATGGGTTAATGATGAGGATAATAGAGAGTGTTGTAGGTCAGATACGAGAATAATCTAATTCTTAGCATTTATTGGAATAGATGACAGCTATTCAGATGAAGGAAGTCATATCAACACTTTTTGATAAAAATGGTAACATCACTCTTCGGTTGTTATTTTGCTAAAAAACGTATAGGAATAAGCAGGATAACATCATAAACCTGAAAATGATGGATGATATAATCATATGACCTTTAATGTGACAGAAGCTAATGTGACAGAAGCACTCTCTGGTTTCACCCAACGCTATGTTGAATTGTGGCAGGAGAAAACAGGTTTTCCGCCAGCCAGCAGCGATCTGTATGGCATACCTTCACCCTGTATTGAACGTACCGGAGATGGTGTAGTGTATTGGCTTCCCCGGCCGTTTTCTGTCCGGGAAAAACTCCAGAAGGTCGAAACAGCGCTGGATATCTGTTTGCAAAGTGCTATCCATGATTACTATGTGACGCAGCTTGCGGGTGATATGACGGCCAGTTTTGAAGGGCAGAATTTCAGTTTGATTCAGGTATGGAGTGAAGATGATTTTATTCGGTTACAGGAAAATCTGATTGGTCATCTTGTCACACAGAAGCGGTTAAAGCTCTCACCAACCGTATTTATTGGCACGACTGATTCCGATATGGGGCTGATTTCTGTATGTAATCTGACCGGGCAGGTGATTCTGGAGCAGTTTGGCAGTAACGAGAGGACAATGTTATCTGCAAATCTGGCAAGTTTCCTTTCAGTTATCAATCCCGTTGTGTGCAGTTAGTTGCAGAGATTGGTTTGATCTTTTGTAAGAGATATCTCACATGGTACGTGAGATATTTCTTTTAATCACAATGTGAATGTTAGTGTGTGAAATTATTTCTATTTTATATCAATATCATACAGAATGTGACAGCAGTATCCTTTTTACCATAGCACTGACTGTCCCTGTTCAGTTGCTTGTTCCAGCCACCCAAATCATAGATCCTTTTACTATTCCGTAAGGAATCACAGCAAAACAATAACCAGGGAATAAACCCATCGGGAAGATGGTTCAGGGAAGGTTAGGTAAAGGCAGGATCGCTAAATGCCATTATCGCCGGATACTATCAGTATAATAATTGAGCAGTACAACGATTAAGTAAAGGATGACAGACAAGGATGTATTTTTGTCAGGGAATGAGCAGGAAGCGATTGATTTAGCAGGATTGCTATGACAGATAAATTAAGAGGAGGGATTTTATCTCTCCTCTTTTTTTATCATCCTTAAACCACCTCTTCAAGAGGTGATGATTGTTTCATTTTATCCTATCGTAAGTTTTCCGCTGAAATCGTATCAATGATACTCTTATGTTCCAATGACATGGTGGCAGCTTTTGTCATCTGAGCCACAGCTAAGCATCAGACGAAAAATCATGAGTATCGAGAAACAAATTCTAAATCAATTACAGTCCATTGAAGTCACCATGAAAGCGGCAGGCTTATGGCAGAATTATCCCCCTAAACCAGAATCTTTTGAAAGCACCGAGCCTTTTTCCATTGATACGATGTCAGCGGAAGAGTGGCTACAATGGGTATTAATTCCAAGAATGCGCGCCTTAATAGAACAAAAAGCCAACTTGCCGACGGCATTTTCGATCGCCCCGTATTTTGAGGAAGTTTATAAAGAAGAAACAGAACGTTATTTACCTTTGCTTGAACACTTACGGGCATTGGACAACCTGTTTACGCAGGACATTTGATATGCTGGATATTATTTATCAGGACGAACATATTGTTGCGGTGAATAAGCCCGCGGGTTGGTTAGTCCATCGCAGTTGGCTGGCGCGCCATGAAACTGTTTTTGTGATGCAGACGCTGCGCGATCAAATAGGGCAGCATGTTTTTCCTGTCCATCGTTTGGACAGGCCGACATCTGGTGTCTTATTAATGGCGCTTTCAAGTGAAGTGGCCAGAACACTTGCACAACAATTTGAATTCCACGATATACAAAAAACGTATCATGCTGTTGTGCGAGGTTATGTTGAAGGTGATGATATTATCGACTACGCCTTAATGGAACAGTTGGACAAAATTGCGGATAAATTTGCTGATACAGATCGGGAAGCGCAGTCAGCAATTACGTATTATCGTTCATTGGCAAAAGTTGAGTGTCCGGTTGAAATAGGGCGTTACCCGACATCACGTTTCAGCCTGTTGGAGCTGATGCCCAAAACAGGCCGTAAGCATCAATTGCGACGTCATATGGCACATATTCGGCACCCCATCATCGGGGATACCACGCACGGCGATTTGCGGCAAAATCGAGGAGTTGCTAAATATTATCAGACTGGCAGATTAATGCTGCATGCCAGCCACCTTCGGCTCAGGCATCCCGTGACAGGAGAAGATCTTCTTTTAACCGCCCGGTGGGATCTATCGTGGCAGCATTTGCTTGAACAATTTGGCTGGCAGGGTATTGTGCCTGATTTGGAATGTTTAACTACTCATAAATGAACGTAGTATCAAACCGATTAAAGAGATCAATATTTATGGCAAAGATTGGTATTTTCGTTGGTACAGTTTATGGCAATGCGCTGGCAGTTGCAGAAGAAGCACAGCAGATCCTAAGACAGCAAGGGCATGAGGTTGAGATCTTTGAAGATGCAACCTTAGAGCAATGGCGAGAGTATCTGCAACAAATTGTTTTAGTCGTCACTTCGACGACAGGGCAAGGCGATCTGCCTGATAATATCCAGCCGCTTTATGTAGAGTTGAATGATAAGTTGGGCTATCAGCCCGATTTGCGTTATGGCGTAATTGCGCTGGGTGACAGTAGTTACGACACTTTCTGTGGTGGCGGTCGTACCTTTGATAAATTGTTACAGGAGCAGGGAGCCAAACGAATCGGGGATATGCTGCTGATTGATGCTATTGAGGTAGTTGAACCTGAAGTCTTCGCCCAGAGCTGGATTGAGGAGTGGGGAACTTTGCTGTAGGGAAGTGCTTTGTCACACCGCTTATACCTTTACCTTGTTTAAAACATAAAAAGCTTTAAACATCAAAAAATTGAAATGCAGGAGGATAAGCGGTGCTGTGATATTGCTGACGTGATTACTTACGGGTCAGCTTTTCCAAATCTGCTTCGATTTCTGCGATCTTATTGGCAACAACATGCTCAAGATGACGTAAGTCGTCGAGGATTTTGTGTTTCAAATCCACTTCGATCTGGTCACGTCTGCAAATTTGATCCAGCTCTTCGATCACATAACGCAGGTTGGTGTTGATCTCTTTGACTTCTTTGTAACCTTGCCCGGAATTATCGTCAGAGATGGTTTTCAACTGGCGTGGGTACTTAAATTTAACGCTCTTGGCGAAGAACTCGCCTTTGTCCTTGCGGAAATAAATCTTCAGAATGTCGTTGTTAGCTTCCTGACGGAGGCTATAGCGATCAATATCTTCAGGATGCGTGATCCCCAAACTTTTCAAATTATCGTACATAGCGCGTCACCTAGTCACCTAAATGAAATGGAAAAGGCAAAATAAATAGTGGATTTATTATCCATTTCGTAATTGTTAAAAGTCAATCGGTTAATGGCGATTGAGGGGAGCTACACAAAAATTAGCGCAACTATGCTGCTTGAAACTCCGCATAAATATACATATGATTAGCTCATAACAATGACGAGGCCTTGATCGTGGATTATGAACATGGACTAGAGATCTTATTAGATCTTCATTGCCAACGAGTTAATAGGGATGATGGTTATTGGTGGGAAATAAAGGCGTGGACAGTCAGTAAAACAAAAATGATACCTCATGGAATCAGATATAACCTGACATTACATGACAAACACAATACCAGAGTGTTTGGTATGGACAACGCACATGCCATTTCAGCGTCTAAGAAAGGGAAATATAAGGGGCGTATAGTATACGATCATATGCACAGAAACTCGCATGATAAAGGAGTACCATACGAGTTCACGTCACCTTATCAATTAATTGAAGACTTTTTTGCTAAAATTGACGAGGTCATAGCTGAGAGAGAATCCAGAGGTTAGTAAAATGAAAGCACTCATCGGCGTAATGAATGAAGAACTTATTCGTAAGCGTATATTGGCAATAGCTAAAGGGGAATATAAACCACTTTCAGATGAACCCAAGGTCTGGTTTACCTCCATGATAGCGCTGGCTCAGGTGTTGAGTGAAAATAATATCGCTTTACTTCGTATGATGGATGAGCAGAAGCCAGAGACCATAGCCGAACTTTCCGGGCTTTCGGGGAGAAAACCTAGCAATTTATCAACTACGTTAAAAACACTTAATCGGCATGGTTTTGTTCGGTTGGAAAAAAATGGAAAAAATGTCAAACCAATTGCTTTATTTACCGATTTTGAAATAAAGATTGAACAGGATGTTACCGAAAGAATTATGAAAGCCTGTTCAAAAGGTAAAAAAGCTGCCTGAGATTGAATAAGTTCCGTCTTTTTTCAAGCCGTAGCAGCAAACCACCCGCTATAAGGAGGCTTGCTGCTATTTATTAAAAGCAGCTTTAATATTTAGTCAATATTTCTCAGCAATTCATTAATGCCCACTTTACCACGCGTTTTGGCATCAACCTTTTTCACGATAACGGCGCAATACAGGCTGTAGCTGCCATCTTTCGAAGGCAAATTACCGGAAACCACAACAGAACCTGCTGGTACGCGGCCATAATGAATTTCGCCGGTTTCGCGATCATAGATTTTAGTGCTCTGACCGATGTAGACACCCATTGAGATCACAGAACCTTCTTCTACGATAACGCCTTCCACGATTTCAGAGCGGGCGCCGATAAAGCAGTTATCTTCAATGATGGTCGGATTGGCTTGTAATGGTTCCAACACACCACCAATACCAACGCCGCCAGATAAATGAACATTTTTGCCGATCTGTGCACAAGAACCGACAGTTGCCCAAGTATCTACCATCGTGCCTTCATCCACATAAGCACCAAGGTTGACGTAAGATGGCATTAACACAGTATTACGGGCGATATACGCACCCTGACGGACAGCCGCAGGAGGAACGACGCGGAATCCTTCTTTTTCGAAACGAGCCTGATCATAATCAGCAAATTTCATGGGTACTTTGTCGAAATAGCGGCTTTCAGCACCTTCCATGACTTGGTTGTCATTAATGCGGAAGGAGAGCAACACGGCTTTTTTCAGCCATTGGTGAGTGACCCACTGCCCATCGATCTTTTCAGCGACGCGCAGTTTGCCGTTATCGAGCATCTGGATGATTTGATTAATGGCATCACGAGTCGTTCCATCAACGGTAGTGGGTGTGATATTTACGCGATTTTCAAACGCACTTTCGATAGTAGCTTGTAATTGCTGCATAATTATGCGGTTCCTAATTTCTGTTAAGGGAATTTTGCTATAGTTTATCCCGTGTGTTGAGGGCTTCTGTCAACCTTTCTGATAATTCATCCCTGATTTTTTTATGTAATGCGTTTTGCTCTTTATCTGCCAGTACAAAAAAATCTTCAACTTGTTCACCAATAGTAGTAATGCGCGCACCATGTAAGGAAACACCCAATTCAGCGAAAATATTGCCTACCCGTGCCAATAATCCGGGCTGATCTAACGCAATTAATTCCATATAGGAGCGACGAACATTTTTTGTTGGCAAAAAACTCACTTTGGTTGGCACATTGAAATGACGTAATTTAGAAGGCAGATTACGCGCCTTTGGTACTTTAGGATGAGGATCATTCACGACTTTCAGTAAGGCCCGACGGATTGGTTCGTGGCGATCAAGAGACAATGGATGACCGTTAGGTTCCAAAACGACAAATGTATCCATCGCCATCCCATCACGATTAGTGAAGATTTGAGCATCATGAACACTTAAATTGCGTCGGTCCAATTCCCCGACAACGGCAGCGAAAAGAGAAGGCCTGTCTTGGCACCAAATAAAAATCTCTGTGCCGCCGTGAGAAAAAGCGGTGCTGATCAAAACCATCGGTTCTGCAGAGAAAGGGTGGATGAGATGGCTGGCATGCCAGGCTAATTGATCGGGACTATGACGTAAAAAATAATCGGCATGGCAGCGGCCCCAGATATAATGTAATCGTTCTTCGTCAATATTTTCTTGCCGCAGCAGAGCTAATGCCTGTAATCGGTTGTTACGGACACGTTCCCGTAAATCAGGGATATTCTGAATGCCTTGGCGCAATTGGGCTTCAGTGGCGAAATAGAGTTCACGTATCAGGCTTTGCTTCCAACTATTCCAAAGTTTGGCATTAGTCGCGCAGATATCAGCAACGGTCAGGCAGACCAAATGATTTAAGCGGTTTTGATTTTTGACTACACTGGCAAATTGCTGGATAACCTCCGGATCTTGAATATCTCGCCGCTGAGCAGTGACTGACATCAGCAAATGGTCGCGAACCAGCCATTCCACTAATTCTGCTTCGCGGTTTGTCAGACCATGCTGTTGTGCGAATAAGTAAGCATCTTTGGCCCCAAGTTCAGAATGGTCACCATTACGTCCTTTGGCGATATCGTGGAAAAAAGCTGCCAGCCGTAAGAGTTCTGGCTGAAGAAGGCGTGGGTAAAGCTCGACACATAGGGGGTGAATCACGCGGTTGTTTTCGTCAGCGAAGCTTTCCAGTTTTTGCAGTACCCGAATGGTATGTTCGTCAACCGTATACGCATGAAAAAGGTCAAATTGCATCTGGCCGACAATGTTGCTCCAATGCGGCATGTAAGCGCCTAACACGCTATGCCGGTGCATCGGGAGCAGGGCGCTTCCGACTGCACGGGGATGGCGTAGAATATCCATGAAAATCTTTCGTGCTTCGGGTAAATCACACAAGGGAGTTGTCAGGTTTCTACGGGCATAGCGAAGCTGGCGTAATGTTGTGGAATAGATGCCTTTGATTTCACGATGTTCAGCCATGTGATAAAACATTTTCAAAATTGACGTGGGATCACGGCTAAACAGTGTTTCATCAATTAAATCGATGAGGTTTCCTCGTAGTTGAAACTCAGCGTTCAAGGGACGCGGTTTTTCATTGGGCTGCAATGCCAGAATGGCCTCATCAAACAGTTGCAGCAGCATGTTATTCAGTTCACTGACACGACGGGTCATGCGATAGAAATCTTTCATCATCCGTTCGACAGGCTGATTGCGTTCACCTTCATAGCCAAGCAATTGGGCGACGCTGACCTGACGTTCAAACAACAGTCGATTATCATAGCGGGTAACGACCAAATGAAGCGCAAAACGGATACGCCAGAGAAAATTCTGGCATTCGTTCAATTCGTTGCGCTCTTCCTGAGTCAGAAAGCCAAAACCAACCATTTCATCTAACGATTTTGCCCCAAAATGGCGGTGAGCAACCCAGAGTAACGTGTGAATATCGCGTAAGCCACCCGGACTACTTTTGATATCGGGTTCCAGATTGTAACTGGTGCTGTGATAACGCTGATGACGTTCTTGTTGCTCAGTGAGCTTAGCTGAGAAAAATCGGGCTGATGGCCAGAAATCATCACTGAAAATATATTCCTGCAAGCGTAGAAACAGAGGTAAGTCCCCATCAATTAAACGGGCTTCAATGAGGTTTGTGGCAATAGTCAGATCAGCAAGCCCTTTTTGTTTACACTCTTCGAACGTTCTGACACTGTGGCCTACTTCCAGACGAATATCCCAGAGTAGAGTAATAAATTTTCCGATATGAGCGGATTGTTCTTCACTCAATGGCGATTCACTGAGAATCAGTAGATCAATATCGGAAAGAGGGTGCAACTCGCGGCGACCGTAGCCACCTACTGCAATCAGAGAAAGGGAGGCTATCTGGTCAAATCCCTGTTCCTGCCATAATCGTTTTAAAAGCTGATCAATATAGTCACTGCGAGCATAAATCAGTGCGTTCGGTGAAATGCCCGCCTTAAATGCCTGTTCAAGCCATAGCTGAAATTCATCAATATGTTGTTTCAGGGCAGGAAGTTGCAAATCGTTGTGGGAAAACGCCACAGGAGAAATGGGCGGAATGGGCGCTTGTGCTAAGGAAATATCGGCTGGCATATGCGGAAACCTATTATGAGAAAGCTCATGAGGAAACAAACCATAATGACCAGATTACTGAGAAACGCGTGAGATGAACAGGGATTATTGCCAGAGAATGAAGTCCCTGCGGAGTGAGCAGGAGCTTCATTAATTAGGGTGATAATTGACTTATAACCGATACCTTTTGCTGGTCGGTAACGAAGTGTCATTCATGCGTTCACCCGCTAGACTGGCATCAAATAGGTGCTTATGCGTTCACCAGTACCGCAGAGATATGAGACTCTTCTTCCTTACGCCATGTCATGATTTCACAGCCAGTGTCAGTAACGACAATCGTATGCTCATACTGTGCAGACCAGCCACGATCTTTGGTCTTCACTGTCCAGCCATCTTTCATGGTGCGGATGCGGAAATCACCTGCATTTACCATCGGCTCGATGGTGAATGCCATGCCTTTTTGCAGGACGACGCCACCATCATCGGCATCATAATGCAGAACGTGAGGTTCTTCGTGGAAGACCCTACCGATACCGTGGCCGCAGTATTCGCGGACAACAGAGTAATCATGACCTTCCACAAACTGCTGAATTGCTTTACCGATGCTACGCAGGCGAATGCCCGGCTTAACCATTTTCAGGGCAAGATACAGGCTTTCCTGTGTCACACGGCACAGGCGTTCACCTTGAATGGTGGGTTTACCAACGATGAACATTTTGGAAGTATCACCGTGGAACTCTTCTTTGATAACAGTCACATCAATATTGACGATATCGCCTTCTTTCAGCACCTTGTCATCACTCGGAATGCCATGACAAACTACGTCATTGACGGAGATGCACACGGATTTAGGAAAACCGTGATAGCCCAGACACGCTGAGATAGCTTGTTGCTTCTCGGTGATGTGTTCGTGACAAATACGATCAAGTTCACCTGTGGTAACACCAGCCTTGATATAAGGCTCAATCATTTCCAGAACTTCGGCTGCCAGACGTCCGGCAACACGCATCTTCTGAATGTCTTCTTCTGTTTTGATAGAAATAGCCATGAAATGGGTCCATTTAAGTCGGAAAATCGCCGACCACTTGATATTAACTAAGGAAAAATATTGTCAGTAATGGTATCAGCCCACCGAATGTCTGCCAATAACTGTTGGCTGACAGACTACCAGAAAGCTATAACAAATGTTGGAGTATGGTGGTGGTTTGTGGTATAAAGCGCGCCGGTATTCTGTGTAATTGTTTCTGATGTGATGCAATTCGCAGGGATACTAAATAAACTCATTATGTGTAAATAACACACACGGATCGGCACATACACCGGGGTGCTCTAATGCGGTTAATTCATTGATATGAATCACCCGCAGTCAAAGAGTCGGTGTCATGGGATCTGTGGAGGCATAACCCCAATTAACTTTATAGAGGTCTAAAATGGCAACTGTTTCCATGCGCGATATGCTGCAAGCGGGCGTTCACTTCGGTCACCAGACTCGTTACTGGAACCCAAAAATGAAACCTTTCATCTTTGGTGCTCGTAACAAAGTTCATATCATCAACCTGGAAAAAACTGTTCCAATGTTCAACGATGCACTGGCAGAGCTGAACAAAATCGCTTCCCGTAAAGGTAAAATTCTGTTTGTTGGCACCAAACGTGCTGCTAGCGAATCAGTAAAAGAAGCAGCACTGAGCTGTGACCAATACTTCGTTAACCACCGTTGGTTAGGTGGTATGCTGACTAACTGGAAAACTGTTCGTCAGTCAATCAAGCGTTTGAAAGATCTGGAAGTTCAGTCTCAGGACGGTACTTTTGACAAGCTGACCAAGAAAGAAGCGCTGATGCGTACTCGTGAGCTTGGCAAACTGGAAAACAGCCTGGGCGGTATCAAAGACATGGGCGGCCTGCCTGATGCTCTGTTCGTTATCGATGCTGAACATGAACACATCGCTATCAAAGAAGCAAACAACCTGGGTATCCCAGTATTCGCTATCGTTGATACCAACTCTGATCCAGATGGCGTTGATTTCATCATTCCTGGTAACGACGACGCAATCCGTGCAGTAAAACTGTACCTGACCGCTGCAGCTACCGCTGTTCGTGAAGGTCGTTCTCAAGATCTGGCTGTTCAGGCTGAAGAAGGCCTTGTAGACGCTGAATAATAAGGCATGCTCAATTCTTGAGCCCTTATTGACCAGGTATTGAAATATATTGGTTAGGGGGCCTGTTATGGCCCCCTTTACATATCTGATATAGAACTATCCCCGCGGAATATTATCTTCCCGCGAGACACATCGAGGAATAAAACAAATGGCTGACATTACCGCTGCTCTGGTAAAAGAACTGCGTGAGCGTACTGGCGCAGGCATGATGGAATGTAAAAAAGCACTGGTTGAAGCAAATGGTGATATCGAACTGGCTATCGATAACATGCGTAAATCAGGTCAGGCAAAAGCGGCTAAGAAAGCAGGCCGTGTTGCTGCTGAAGGTGTTATCCTGGTTGAAGTTGCTGCTGATGCTAAATTCGCAGGTATCGTTGAACTGAACTGTGAAACTGACTTCGTTGCTAAAGACGCGGGCTTCCTGGCGTTTGGTAAAGAAGTTATTGCTTCCGTTATGGCTGACAAAAACGCTGACATCGAAGCTCTGAAAGCGAAGTTCGAAGAACAGCGTACTACTCTGGTAGCGAAAATCGGTGAAAACATCAACATCCGTCGTGTTGAAATTCTGGAAGGTGAAGCTGTAGGTTCTTACCTGCACGGTGCTCGCATTGGTGTTCTGGTTGCTGCTGAAGGCGCAAGCGAAGAACTGATCAAGCACATCGCAATGCACGTTGCTGCAAGCAAACCAGAATATGTGAACCCAACTGACGTTCCTGCTGACGTTGTTGAGCGTGAGCACCAGATCCAGCTGGAAATCGCAATGCAGTCTGGTAAGCCTCGCGAAATCGCAGAGAAAATGGTTTCTGGCCGTATGAACAAGTTCACCGGCGAAATCTCTCTGACTGGTCAGAACTTCGTGATGGATCCAAGCAAATCTGTTGGCGATCTGCTGAAAGAAAACAATGCTAAAGTGATCAACTTCATCCGCTTCGAAGTTGGTGAAGGTATTGAGAAAGTTGAAGCTGATTTCGCAGCAGAAGTTGCTGCAATGAGCAAACAGTCTTAATTTTCTTAAACGGAGCCGCCGATTGGCGGTTCTGTTTTATCTCGACATGAGTTTTTTACATCTGGGCTGAATAGTGCGTGGATGTGTAGTAATTGAATAAACCGTAATAAATCCTCAATAATCCTTATCTGCTTAGGACTGAACACCATGGCAACCAATGCAAAACCCGTATATCAGAGAATCCTGCTTAAGCTCAGTGGAGAAGCCCTGCAAGGCGAAGAAGGTTTTGGTATCGACGCTAGAGTCTTAGACCGCATGGCTCAGGAAATCAAAGAACTGGTTGAGCTGGGTATTCAGGTCGGTGTCGTTATTGGAGGAGGTAACCTGTTTCGTGGCGCAGGCTTGGCACAAGCAGGTATGAACCGTGTAGTAGGCGATCACATGGGCATGTTGGCGACCGTGATGAACGGCTTGGCGATGCGTGATGCGTTGCACCGCGCCTATGTGAACGCTCGTTTGATGTCTGCCATTCCATTGAATGGTGTGTGTGACAACTATAGCTGGGCTGAAGCGATCAGCTTACTGCGTCACGGTCGTGTTGTTATTTTCTCTGCGGGAACGGGTAACCCGTTCTTTACAACTGATTCCGCTGCATGTCTGCGTGGCATTGAAATTGAAGCGGATGTTGTGTTAAAAGCAACCAAAGTTGATGGCGTTTATTCCGCTGATCCTGAGAAAGATCCTGAAGCAGAACTCTACCACGAGCTGGCATATCAGGAAGTATTAGAGCGTGAATTGAAGGTGATGGATCTGGCGGCCTTTACGTTGGCTCGTGACCATAACCTGCCAATTCGTGTTTTTAATATGAACAAACCAGGCGCACTTCGTCGTGTTGTGATGGGGGAAAATGAAGGTACGCTGATTTCTAATAACTGATTTTTTATAATTCATGCTCAGAGACACCGATGAAGTTTGACGGTATGATCAGCGACCTGATGCGCCAAATTTAATGACACAGGGCCACTTATTCATTAGCGTATTTGATTCGATATTTGCTCATTACGCATTTGGCCTAAAAAATAACATCTCCCAAGGGTTTGTAACGTGATTAATGAAATCAAAAAAGACGCACAAGACCGCATGGAAAAAAGCGTCGAAGCACTGAAAAACCAAATCAGCAAGGTTCGTACTGGCCGTGCTTCTCCTAGCCTGTTGGATGGAATCAGCGTTGAATATTATGGCGCTGCGACTCCACTGCGTCAGATTGCTAACGTCGTTGCAGAAGATGCACGTACTTTAGCGATTACCGTATTTGACCGTTCTATGACTGCGGCTGTTGAAAAAGCAATTATGGCTTCTGATCTGGGTCTGAACCCATCTTCTGCCGGAACCATTATCCGTGTTCCATTGCCACCACTGACAGAAGAACGCCGTAAAGATCTCATTAAGGTTGTTCGTGGCGAAGCGGAGCAGGGTCGTGTCTCTATCCGTAATATTCGTCGTGATGCTAATGATAAGGTCAAGGCATTGCTGAAAGATAAAGAAATCAGTGAAGATGAAGAGCGTCGTTCACAAGATGATATTCAGAAACTGACTGATAGCTTCATTAAGAAGGTTGATGAAGCACTGGCAAATAAAGAAACCGAATTGATGGATTTCTAATTGCTAATGCAGGAATACAATTCATAAGAACAACGCCGCAATTTTTGCGGCGTTGTTCTTATTCTTGATATTACACTTCGTATCACATTTCTTTCTCAAGCGATGGACATAGCGATCTGTACCGCTCAAACTATTGCAATTTTATATCAGTAGTATATTCAGAGTATAAAAATGAAACGGTTAACTATTCTTGGCTCAACGGGTTCGATTGGGAAAAGTACGCTTTCTGTTGTCAGAAATAACCCAACAAAATTCAAGGTAGTCGCCCTTGCTGCCGGGAAAAATATTGAAGTTATGGCACAGCAGTGTCTGGAATTTAACCCACAATATGCAGCGATGGAAGATGAGCAATCCGCACAGGGGCTGCGCCGGTTATTGCAGGAGCAGGGAAGTCAAACCGAAGTGTTGTTCGGTAAAGATGCTATTTGTGATTTAGCTGCACTGGAAGAAGTCGATCAAGTCATGTCTGCCATTGTTGGGGTGGCCGGGTTATTACCGACATTGGCGGCTATCCGTAAGGGAAAACAGGTTCTGTTAGCGAATAAAGAATCCCTGATTACCAGTGGGCGTCTGTTTATGGATGCCGTTGTCCAGCATAAAGCGCAACTGTTACCTATCGATAGTGAACATAATGCTATCTTTCAGAGTTTGCCGGAAGCGGTTCAACATAACCTCGGCAATGTAAATTTGAAGGATTATGGCATTTCCAGCATTATTCTGACCGGTTCCGGTGGGCCGTTCCGTAAAACGCCGTTAGAAACATTACCTCATGTTACGCCGGATGAAGCGTGTGCTCACCCTATTTGGTCAATGGGACGTAAAATTTCTGTTGATTCGGCTACCATGATGAACAAAGGGCTGGAATATATTGAGGCGCGTTACCTGTTCAATGCGTCTGCCGATGAAATGGAAGTATTGTTACATCCCCAGTCAGTCATCCATTCCATGGTTCGCTATCAGGATGGCAGCATCATTGCACAATTGGGAACGCAAGACATGTGTACTCCAATAGCCTATGCAATGGCTTATCCTAATCGTATCTCATCTGGCGCAAAACCATTGGATTTTACCGAGCTGAGCATGCTGACCTTCGAAGCCCTCGATTATCAACGCTACCCTTGTCTAAAATTGGCCATTGAAGCTTGTAATCAAGGTCAGGCAGCAACCACAGCCTTGAATGCAGCTAACGAAGAAACCGTTGATGTTTTTTTGAAAGATGGAATTCATTTCACAGATATCGCGACAATTAATCGCTTTGTCGTGGAAAAATTAAATTTATCTGAACCTCAAAGTATTGAAGAGGTCTTAGAAATCGACAATACGGCACGGATTTTGGCGAGAGAAACCATCAGAATTTTTGCCAAATAGCGAATTTTGTTAATAAGTATGTGTTTGTTTGCGTTTTGGCAAATGATATAGTTCGCGGGTAAATTATAGTTGTTATAATAGCCAATTCAGTTAGTTGGTATCCGCGTTTCAATCGTGTATATCAAGGACAAAGGCTTTCATTCAGGCCGTGCCAGAAATAGCCGTGGTAGCCGTGATAATCATTAACACGTAACACGGCTTTTTCATGTTTGGAATAGATTGAATTCATCGAAAAGCCAGCTTAGTTATTTAAGGATTATTTTGAGTGATACCTCCCAGTGATAGTGACTCATTGCCAACGTTGCCCAGACATGTCGCCATTATTATGGATGGCAATGGTCGTTGGGCAAAAAAGCGTGGCAAATTAAGAGTGTTTGGTCATCGCGCAGGAGTTAAAGCTGTGCGGAGTGCCGTGAGTTTTTCAGTTAAACATAACATTGAATCATTGACCTTATATGCTTTCAGCAGTGAAAACTGGAATCGCCCACAGCAGGAAGTCAGTTCATTGATGGAGCTGTTTGTTTTTGCTCTTGATAATGAAGTAAAGAGTCTGCATAAACACAATGTGAAATTGTCTGTTATTGGTGATATTAGTCGCTTTAGCTCACGGTTGCAGGAGCGTATCCGCCGTTCAGTTGAATTAACGGCGGACAATACCGGATTACAGCTTAATATTGCCGCTAACTATGGCGGACGTTGGGATTTAGTTCAGGGTATTAAGCAAATAGCTGAAAAAATTAAGTCAAATGAGTTGGTTTCTGAGGAAATCAGCGAGGCCACAGTAGGTAGCTTCATTAATTTAAGTCAGCAGCCTGAAGTTGATCTGGTCATTCGAACCGGAGGCGAACATCGTATCAGTAATTTCCTGTTATGGCAGATAGCTTATGCAGAATTGTATTTCACCGATATACTTTGGCCTGATTTTGATGAAACTTCTTTTGAAGGTGCAATTAATGCCTTTGCCAAACGAGAACGCCGATTTGGCGGAACACCAGACGATGCCGAAGTGGGATCATAGGAGGAGAACTTGCTGAAGTACCGTCTTTTAACTACGTTGATATTGATTCCACTTGTTGTAGCAGCATTGTTTTTCCTTCCCCCATCAGGATTTGGATTGGTTGTCATTGCTGTTTCAGCGCTTGCCGCATGGGAATGGGGGCAATTTGCTGGTCTCTTCACTCAAGCTAAACGTATTACGCTGGCTGTATTATGTGCCGTAGGATTACTGGCTTTACAATACTCTTTGTCAGATTTTTCTCATCTTATTGAAAAACCGCAAATTGTATATCTGTTGTGGGCAGGCATGCTTTGGTGGGTAGCCGCAATTTTATTGGTGGTTACTTACCCTGCTTCTGCTTCCGTCTGGAAGTCATCGGTTGTTTTGCGCCTGCTGTTTGGCGTTCTGACTATCGTGCCATTTTATTGTGGAATGATGGTACTGCGTACCCAGGGTTATGAAAACAATACCTATGATGGAGCATGGTGGCTGCTGTATGTCATGTTGCTGGTATGGGCTGCTGATTCCGGTGCTTATATTTTTGGCCGCACTATGGGTAAGCACAAAATGGCACCAAAAGTGTCACCGGGTAAGACCCTTGAAGGGCTTGTTGGTGGGCTGTTAACTGCTGCACTGATTTCATGGCTGTTCGGTAAATTTGCTCCCGTACCTGCAATGCCGGAACACTTGTTGTTGATTTCTACGGTGGTCGTTATTGCCTCGGTCTTTGGTGATCTGACCGAAAGCATGTTCAAGCGGGAATCAGGGATTAAAGACAGTAGTCAATTGATTCCGGGACATGGCGGAGTCATGGATAGGGTAGATAGCTTAACAGCGGCCATCCCTGTATTTGCGGGTTTGGTCATGTTAATTTCTTCTGGATTTGCTCTCTGAGGGTACATAATGGATATTCTCTGGAATCTGGCTGCATTTATTATTGCGTTGGGTGTTCTCATCACAGTGCATGAGTTTGGTCATTTTTGGGTTGCCAGACGATGTGGTATTTACGTTGAACGCTTTTCCATCGGGTTTGGTAAAGTGCTTTGGCGTCGTACAGATAAACAGGGGACTGAATACGTTATTGCCCTTATTCCGCTTGGCGGATATGTCAAGATGCTCGACGAACGGGTGGGGGATGTTTCGCCCGAACGTCGTCATATGGCATTCAACAATAAAACCATCGGCCAGCGCGCGGCAGTGATCAGTGCCGGGCCAATTGCAAACTTCATTCTGGCGGTTATCGCTTATTGGTTGGTTTTTGTGATTGGCGTGCCATCTGTACGCCCTGTGGTGTTGGATGTTAAGCCAGATTCTATTGCCGCACAGGCAAATATTTTGCCCGGAATGGAACTAAAAGCTGTTGATGGTATCGAAACCTCTGATTGGAATTCGGTACGTCTTGCTATGGTAAGTAAAGTGGGTGAGGCATCTGTATCCATGGATGTTACGCCAGTGGATGCCACTGACAGTATTCAAAAGACACTGGATTTACGCGGATGGGCATTCGACCCATCTAAGCAGGACGTTTTGCTGTCTTTGGGCATCATGCCTGTTGTTCCGCGAATCAGTTCGCAAGTGGAGAAAGTTTACCCTGCTTCACCTGCTGAAAAAGCCGGTTTACAGCCGGGAGACAGAATCGTTAAAGTCAATGGTCAGGATGTAGATGTCTGGCACACTTTTTCATCATTTGTCAGGAAGAATCCCAATATTCCTCTAAAATTGGACGTTGCGAGAGCTGGAGGCATGATTTCCCTGTCTCTGATTCCTGAGGTCAAAAAATTATCCGATGGCCGTGAGGAAGGATTTGCGGGTACTGAACTGAAGGTCATTCCATTGGCCGATGAATACAAAGTGGTTCAACAGTACGGGCCTTTTTCTGCCATTTATGAGGCAGGGGATAAAACTTGGCAATTAATGAAGCTGACCGTCAATATGCTAGGCAAATTAATTGTGGGTGATGTGAAACTTAATAACTTAAGTGGCCCGATTTCCATTGCCAAAGGTGCCGGAGTATCGGCTGATTCTGGCTTGGTGTATTATTTGATGTTTTTGGCGCTGATTAGCGTCAACCTTGGGATCATTAACCTGTTCCCATTACCTGTACTAGATGGTGGACACTTGCTTTTCCTTGCAATCGAAAAGATCAAGGGAGGGCCGGTCTCCGAGCGTGTACAAGACTTCAGTTATCGCATTGGTGCTGTATTGCTGGTGTTATTAATGGGGCTTGCACTTTTCAATGATTTCTCCCGCTTTTAAGGCGGGAGACCGGTTAGGAAAACGCATAACAACGATGGCGATGAAAAAGTTGCTCATAGCGTCGCTGCTGTTCGGCAGCGCCACTGCATACGGTTCAGACGGATTCATAGTTCAGGACATTCATTTTGAGGGTCTTCAACGTGTCACCGTTGGTGCAGCATTACTGAACATGCCAGTTCGGGTCGGTGATACGGTTAGCGATGAAGATATTAGTCGCACGATTCACGCACTGTTCTCAACTGGGAACTTTGAAGATGTTCGTGTCTTACGTGATGGCAATTCACTTGTCGTTCAGGTAAAAGAACGACCGACTATCGCCAGTATCACTTTTTCCGGTAATAAATCGGTGAAAGATGACATGCTTAAGCAGAATCTTGAAGCGTCGCGTGTTCGTGTTGGTGAAGCCCTTGACCGCACTATGCTGTCCAATATTGAAAAAGGGCTGGAAGATTTTTACTACAGTGTTGGTAAATACAACGCGACAGTGAAAGCTGTTGTCACGCCGCTGCCCCGCAACCGTGTTGACTTGAAACTTGTTTTTTCTGAAGGTGTTTCTGCCAAAATTCAACAAATTAATATTGTTGGTAATAAAGCCTTTTCGACCAAAGAGCTGCTGAATAGTTTCCAGCTCAGGGACGATGTTCCTTGGTGGAACATGACGGCTGATCAGAAATATCAGAAACAAAAACTATCTGGTGACCTTGAAACCCTGCGCAGTTTTTATCTTGACCGAGGCTATGCCCGTTTCAACATTGATTCAACCCAAGTCAATCTGACACCAGATAAGAAAGACATTTATATTACCGTCAATATCACCGAAGGTGATCAATACAAAATATCAAATGTTGATTTAAACGGTAATTTGGCTGGCTATCAGTCACAGATACAGGAATTCACTAACATTGAGCCGGGATCATTATATAACGGTGCAGAAGTGACCAAGATGGAAACCGCCATCAAAAATCTGCTTGGTCGCTATGGTTATGCTTATCCCCGCGTAATGACTCAACCTGAAATCAATGATGCTGATAAAACCGTTAAGCTGCATGTCAATGTCGATGCCGGCAACCGTTTCTATGTGCGCAAGATTCGCTTTACAGGTAATGATATTAGTAAAGACTCAGTGCTGCGCCGTGAAATGCGTCAGATGGAAGGGGCATGGTTAGGTAGTGATCAGGTTGAGCAGGGCAAAGAACGCTTAAATCGACTCGGCTATTTTGAATCTGTTGATGTGGATACTGAACGTGTATCGGGTAGCCCAGATCAGGTTGATATCGTTTATAAAGTCAAAGAACGTAATACCGGTTCCATGAACTTTGGTGTTGGTTTCGGTACGGAAAGTGGCGTGAGTTTCCAAATCGGTCTTCAGCAGGATAACTGGTTGGGAACGGGGAACTCCGTAGGTATCAGCGCCAGTAAAAATGACTATTCAACGTCGGCTGATTTATCTATGACCGATCCTTACTTCACCGTCAATGGGGTCAGTTTGGGTGGTCGCGTGTTTTATAATGACTTCCGTGCTGATGATGCTGACCTTTCGAACTATACCAACAAAGCATATGGTACAGAGGGGGTGCTCGGCTTCCCATTGAATGAAAATAATTCTCTGGCGTTGAGACTGGGCTATGTACATAACTCCCTGTCCAACATGCGTCCACAAGTCGCGATGTGGCGTTATCTGGATAAAATGGGTAAAAAACGGGGATATGATGACAAGGCGAAATTCGATACCAATGATTTATCTCTGACATTGGGATGGAGTTATAACAGCCTTGACCGTGGTTTCTTCCCAACTTCAGGTATCAGATCATCTCTGGATACCAAGGTGACAATTCCTGGTTCTGACAACCAGTTCTATAAAATCACTTGGAACGCGACAGGTTATTATCCTCTTGATGATGATCATTCATGGGTGATGATGGGACGTACACGTCTGGGGTATGGTGGTGGTTTTGGTGGCAAAGAAATACCATTCTATGAAAATTTCTATGCCGGTGGCCCTAGCAGTGTTCGTGGTTTCCGCTCGAATAATATCGGCCCGAAAGCTATTTATTTAAATAACCAGGGTGAGCTAGATACAAATAACCCATCCCGTGATGCCGTGGGGGGGAACGCGGTAGCGGTTGCGAGTTTCGAGCTGGTTACGCCAACGCCGTTCCTGGATGCTAAATATTCTAATTCCGTTCGAACTTCATTGTTTGTGGATGCGGGAACGGTTTGGGATACGAGTTGGGATACTAATTGGGCTAAGACTCACGGGATGCCCGACTACAGCAAACCAAACAATATCCGTGTTTCAACTGGTATTGCTCTGCAATGGCTGTCACCGTTAGGGCCGCTGAGCTTCTCTTATGCGAAGCCAATTAAGGATCACAAAGGTGATAGATCTGAGCAGTTCCAGTTTAACATTGGCGGATCTTGGTAATAATTAATCTTTTTTGGTAAAAAATCGCTCTATTATTATATAGGGCGACATTTAGGGTGTCCCAGATTCCGATTGGCATATAAAATAGCCTGATAGGGTAAGCTCTAAATTTTCCAATTTGTAAAAATAGCGTGGGTCAAAGGAGTTTATAGTGAAAAAAGTATTATGTGCAGTAGGCCTGGGTATGGCATTAGCGTTCTCTGCGGGTGTTCAGGCAGCAGATAAAATCGCTTTAGTGAATGTTGCTGAAGTTTTTCAACAGTTGCCAGCCCGTGAAGCTGTGGCAAAACAGTTGGACAACGAGTTTAAAGGCCGTACAACTGAATTGCAGCGCATGGAATCAGATTTGCAGACCAAGCTCCAGAAATTGCAGCGTGATGGCTCAACTATGAAAGCCAGTGAACGTGAAAAATTAGAAAAAGAAGTTGTGGCGAAACGTGATGAATTTGCCCAGAAAGCACAATCTTTGGAAAACGATAGCCGTCGTCGCCAATTGGAAGAGCGCAACAAAATCCTGATCCGTATTCAGGATGCGGTTAAAGTTGTTGCAGGTAAAGAAGGTTACGATCTTGTTCTTGATGCGAATGCCGCTGTGTATTCTGCGTCTGGTAAAGATATCACCGCAGAAGTACTGAAACAGGTTAAATAAGTAGATGGTTTCAATTCGATTGGCTGATCTCGCTCAGCAGTTGAATGCGCAGTTGCATGGTGATGGCGATATCGTCATCACCGGTATTGCACCGATGCAGTCAGCAAATAGCGAACAAATTACATTTTTATCTGATAGCCGTTATACTGACAAACTTGTTGAGTGTCAGGCAGCGGCTGTTGTGCTACGTGAAGCCGACCTTCCTCACTGCAAGGTTGCCGCATTGGTTGTCAAAGATCCTTATCTTGCCTATGCCCGTATGGCGCAAATTATGGATACAACACCACAGCCTGCGCAGGATATCCACCCATCAGCGGTTATTTCTCCCGATGCGGTTTTGGGCAAAAATGTGGCGGTTGGCGCAAATGCTGTTATCGAATCTGGTGTTGAACTTGGTGATAATGTCATCATCGGGGCAGGTTGCTTTATTGGTAAGAATGCACGAATTGGTGCGGGTACTCGTCTTTGGGCCAATGTATCGGTATACCATAACGTTGAAATGGGTGAGTCCTGTTTGATCCAATCAGGAACTGTTATAGGTTCTGATGGTTTTGGTTATGCCAATGAACGTGGAAATTGGATTAAAATCCCACAGTTAGGCACTGTAATCATTGGGAACAAAGTTGAAATCGGCGCGTGTACAACTATTGACCGTGGTGCGTTGGATAACACAGTCATTGGCAATGGTGTTATCATAGACAACCAATGCCAGATCGCTCATAACGTGACAATCGGAGACAACACCGCAGTGGCGGGTGGTGTCATTATGGCGGGCAGCCTGAAAATTGGTCGTTACTGTATGATCGGTGGTGCAAGTGTTATTAATGGACACATGAGTATCTGTGATAAAGTAACCGTGACGGGTATGAGCATGGTGATGCGCCCCATTACAGAGCCTGGTGTTTATTCGTCGGGTATCCCATTACAACCGAACAAAACTTGGCGTAAGACTGCCGCTTTAGTCATGGGTATCAATGACATGAACAAGCGCTTGAAGTCAGTGGAACGCCGATTGGAAGGTGAAAACGAGTAATCATACTACATTTGATTAGACGTTTTTAATCAGCATTTTTGGTTGTGCTTTTAATTTTTGCGGCCTGCCTGATAACTCTAAATTTAGAGTTAACGCAGGCCGTGTCGTTAATACAATGATTCTTATATAGACAGGAAGAGTATTTAGATGAGTAATAGTCATACTCTGCAAATTGAAGAAATTTTAGATTTACTGCCTCATCGCTATCCATTTTTGTTGGTAGATCGTGTTTTGGATTTTGAAGCAGGTAAATTTTTACGCGCAGTCAAGAATGTATCGTTCAATGAGCCATTCTTTCAGGGGCACTTCCCGGGTAAACCTATTTTCCCGGGTGTTCTGATCCTTGAAGCAATGGCTCAAGCCACCGGAATTCTGGCATTCAAAAGTGTAGGGTCACTTAAGCCGGGTGAATTGTATTACTTTGCAGCTATTGATGGTGCCCGATTCAAGCGCCCAGTGCTGCCGGGTGATCAATTGGTGATGGATGTTGAGTTTATTAAAGAACGTCGCGGTGTTGCGCGTTTCAGAGGCGTAGCGAAAGTCGATGGGGAATTGGCTTGCGAAGCGGAAATGATGTGTGCTCGCCGCCGTGAGGAATAATCCATGATTGATCAGACCGCTGTTATTCATCCTTCTTCAATCATTGAAGAAGGTGCTGTTATTGGTGCCAATGTTCGCGTTGGCCCATTTTGTTATATCGGTTCTCAGGTCGAGATTGGTGAAGGGACTGAGCTGAAATCTCATGTTGTGGTTAATGGGATAACTAAGATTGGTCGCGATAACCAGATCTATCAGTTCGCTTCCATTGGTGAAGTCAATCAGGATCTCAAATATCAAGGTGAACCGACTCGCGTTGAAATTGGCGATCGCAACCGCATTCGTGAAAGTGTCTCTATTCATCGTGGTACTGTTCAGGGCGGTGGCGTGACCAAAGTCGGCAGTGATAATTTGCTTATGATCAACGCTCATATCGCCCATGATTGCATCATTGGTGATCGTTGTATCATTGCAAATAATGGCACATTAGGCGGTCATGTCATTTTGGGTGATTACGTCATTATTGGTGGGATGACGGCAGTGCATCAATTCTGTCAGATTGGTTCCCATGTCATGGTTGGAGGTTGTTCTGGCGTTGCTCAGGATGTTCCTCCGTATGTTATTGCACAAGGAAACCATGCAACACCTTTCGGATTGAATATCGAAGGCTTGAAACGTCGCGGGTTTGATAAAGAATCGCTGCATGCTATTCGTAACGCTTATAAGACGCTTTACCGCAGCGGAAAAACGTTGGAAGAAGCCAGACACGAAATTGGCCTTCAAGCGGAAAATAACCCACACGTGAAAGTATTCAGTGATTTTCTGGAAAATTCCGCAAAATCCAGCCGTGGCATTATTCGTTAAGTAGATGAAGGACACTCCTTTGACTACCTTTTCTTCTGTTGACAATCAGCGCCCGCTGACAATTGGTTTGGTCGCCGGAGAAACATCCGGTGATATTCTTGGGGCAGGGCTGATTCGTGCATTGAAAGCAAAAATTCCTAATGCCCGCTTTGTGGGTGTTGCTGGCCCTCTTATGCAGGCGGAAGGTTGTGAAGCCTGGTATGAGATGGAAGAGCTGGCCGTAATGGGGATTGTTGAAGTTTTGGGGCGTTTGCCCCGTTTGCTGAAAATACGCAAAGACTTAACGGCGCGTTTTACTGCCTTAAGGCCGGATGTATTTATTGGCATTGATGCCCCTGATTTTAATATCACCCTAGAAGGGCGGCTTAAGCAGCAGGGACTCAAAACAATCCATTACGTCAGTCCATCAGTATGGGCATGGCGACACAAACGGGTGTTTAAAATCGGTCGGTCAACGGATTTGGTACTGGCATTTTTACCATTCGAAAAAGCGTTCTATGATCGGTTTAACGTTCCATGCCGGTTCATTGGTCATACGATGGCAGATGCAATGCCTCTGCAAACAGATAAAGCCGCTGCCAGAGAATTTTTGGGTGTTCCATTGAATACCCATTGTCTGGCGGTGCTGCCCGGTAGCCGCAATGCTGAAGTAGAGATGCTCAGTGCTGATTTCTTAAAAACTGTACAATTGTTACGGAAGGAATTGCCTGATCTGCATGTATTAGTTCCTTTGGTGAATGCTAAACGGCGTGAACAGTTTCAGCGCATTAAAGACGAAATTGCACCGGATTTGCCAATCCATTTATTGGATGGAAAAGCGCGTGAAGCCATGATTGCCAGTGACGCAACTTTACTGGCATCAGGAACGGCAGCACTGGAGTGTATGTTGGCCAAATGCCCGATGGTGGTGGGCTATAGAATGAAACCTTTTACATTCTGGCTGGCAAAACGCTTGGTGAAAACGCCATATGTTTCCTTACCTAACTTGTTGGCAGGTAAAGAATTAGTCAAAGAGTTATTGCAGGATGAATGCGAACCACAAGCATTGTCGCAGGCGCTGTTGCCTCTTCTGCAAGGTGGCGCTGACGTGGAAGTACTGAAACAAACGTTCCTGCATTTACATGAAAGCATTCGTTGCGATGCTGATGAACAGGCTGCTCAAGCTGTTCTGGAATTAGCGAGAAGATAATGGATTTTGTTTATCCTCAGGCGAATTTAATTGCCGGTGTTGATGAAGTTGGGCGTGGCCCGCTGGTAGGGGCTGTCGTCACTGCGGCAGTTATTTTGGATCCGGCTAAGCCTATTACAGGCTTAACGGATTCGAAAAAACTCACAGAAAAACGCCGTGAAGCGCTGTATTTAGAAATTAAAGAAAAAGCATTGTGTTGGAGTCTTGGGCGTGCAGAGCCGGAAGAAATCGATCAGCTCAACATCCTCCATGCCACAATGCTTGCCATGCAGCGGGCAGTAGCAGGTTTGGTGATGACGCCTGATTACGTCCTGATTGATGGTAATCGTTGCCCGGCATTAGCAATGCCAGCTCAAGCGGTGGTTAAAGGGGATAGCTTGGTTGCCGAAATCAGTGCGGCCTCAATCCTTGCTAAAGTGACACGTGACAGAGAAATGGCAGAACTGGATAAACAGCTCCCTGACTACGGTTTTGCGAAACATAAGGGTTATCCTACGGCCCTGCATCTGGAAAAACTGGCGTTGCTAGGTGCGACGGAACATCATCGTAAAAGTTTTGCGCCGGTTAAACGGGCGCTGAGTCTTGAATAAGAATCTGGAATAAGCATCTGGAATAAATGTCTGGGCAGATTATGACAGAACCACGTTTTGTACACTTACGTGTTCACAGCGACTATTCAATGATCGATGGCTTGGCTAAAACGGGGCCATTGGTAAAAAAAGTCGCCAAATTGGGTATGCCGGCTCTTGCAATTACGGATTTCACCAATTTATGTGGATTGGTGAAATTCTATGGCAGCGCTCACGGTGCGGGTATCAAGCCGATTATCGGGGCTGATTTTTATGTGGAAAGTGAGCTGTTAGGGGATGAATATGCCCATTTGACGATCCTCGCTCGCAATAATGAAGGTTACCAAAACCTGACCTTGCTGATCTCTGAAGCTTACCAAAAAGGTTATGGTGCCATTGGCCCGACGATCAAACGGGAATGGCTGGCAGCGCGGAAAGCCGGACTGATCCTGTTGTCGGGCGGGCGCATGGGAGATGTGGGTAAATTCCTGCTGCGTGGCAATCGGGCGATGGTCGATCTGTGCCTCGATTTTTATCAGGAACATTTCCCAGATAGCTATTATCTTGAATTAATCCGCACCGGACGTCAGGATGAAGAGAATTATCTTCATGCCGCTGTCGAATTGGCAGCGGAAAAAAATGTGCCGGTTGTCGCGACCAATGACGTCTGTTTTCTGGAAAGTACCGATTTCGACGCACATGAAATTCGGGTTGCCATTCATGATGGCTATACGCTGGCTGATCCAAAACGTCCGAAAAATTACAGCCCTCAGCAATATCTGCGCAGTGAACAGGAGATGTGCGAGCTTTTCTCCGACATCCCGGAAGCGCTGCAAAATAGCGTAGAAATTGCTAAACGCTGTAATGTCACGATCCGTCTTGGTGAATACTTTCTTCCGCAATTTCCGACGGGAGACATGAGCACCGAAGATTTCCTGATTAAAAAATCCAAACAAGGTCTGGAAGAGCGTCTGGAGTTTCTCTATCCCGATCCGGAAATCAGGGCACAAAAACGCCCGGGATACGATGATCGTCTGGATATTGAGTTGAAAGTTATCAACCAGATGGGATTCCCCGGTTACTTCCTGATCGTCATGGAGTTTATCCAGTGGTCGAAAGACAACGGTGTTCCCGTTGGGCCGGGACGTGGTTCCGGTGCGGGTTCCCTTGTCGCCTATGCGTTGAAAATTACCGATCTCGATCCATTGGAATTCGACTTGCTGTTCGAACGTTTCCTGAACCCTGAACGTGTTTCCATGCCTGACTTCGATGTCGATTTCTGTATGGAAAAACGTGATCAGGTGATTGACCATGTTGCCGATATGTACGGGCGAGATGCGGTATCGCAGATTATCACCTTCGGTACAATGGCAGCAAAAGCGGTTATCCGTGACGTCGGGCGTGTACTTGGGCATCCATACGGGTTTGTCGATCGCATATCAAAACTGGTGCCGCCTGATCCCGGCATGACGCTGGAAAAAGCTTTCGTGGCGGAACCTCAACTGCCTGAAATTTATGAAGCGGATGAAGAGGTCAAGGCGCTGATCGACATGGCGCGTAAATTGGAAGGTGTCACCCGTAACGCAGGTAAACATGCGGGTGGTGTTGTTATTGCACCGACCAAAATCACTGATTTTGCGCCGATTTACTGCGATCCCGAAGGGCAAAACCCCGTTACCCAATTTGACAAGAACGACGTGGAATATGCGGGGCTGGTTAAGTTTGACTTCCTTGGCCTGAGAACCCTGACCATCATCAACTGGGCACTTGAGATGGTTAATGCGCGCCGTGCTAAAAAGGATTTGGAGCCGATTGATATTGCGGCCATCCCGCTGGATGACCAGAAAAGTTTCGATATGCTGCAACGCTCTGAAACCACGGCCGTGTTCCAGCTTGAATCCCGTGGGATGAAAGATCTGATCAAACGCCTGCGTCCCGACTGTTTTGAGGACATGATCGCATTGGTGGCGCTGTTCCGCCCCGGGCCATTGCAATCCGGCATGGTGGATAACTTTATTGACCGGAAACATGGGCGGGAAGAGATCTCCTATCCTGATGTTGAATGGCAACATGAAACCTTAAAACCCGTATTGGAACCAACGTATGGCATCATCCTGTATCAGGAACAGGTGATGCAGATTGCTCAGGTATTGGCGGGCTATACCCTTGGCGGTGCAGATATGCTTCGTCGTGCAATGGGTAAGAAAAAGCCAGAGGAGATGGCTAAACAGCGTTCAGTATTTGAAGAGGGAGCAATAAAACAGGGTGTTGATGGCGAACTCTCGATGAAAATCTTCGATTTGGTGGAGAAATTCGCGGGTTATGGCTTCAACAAATCTCACTCCGCAGCTTATGCGCTGGTTTCTTATCAGACTTTATGGTTGAAGGCTCACTATCCGGCAGAATTTATGGCAGCCGTGATGACGGCGGATATGGATAACACCGAAAAAGTCGTTGGGCTGGTGGATGAATGCTGGCGCATGGGACTTAAAGTCTTGCCACCGGATATCAATAGTGGTCTGTATCACTTCCACGTTAATGATGAAGGTGAAATTGTTTATGGCATTGGTGCGATCAAGGGTGTAGGTGAAGGGCCGATTGAGGCCATTATCGAGGCTCGCCAGAAAGGAGGGCATTTCAAGGAACTCTTTGACCTGTGCGCGCGTGCTGACATTAAAAAACTCAGCCGTCGTGTGATGGAAAAGCTAATCATGTCCGGCGCTTTTGACAGGTTGGGGCCACACCGTGCGGCGTTGATGTCTTCTCTGGAAGATGCACTGAAAGCGGCTGACCAACACGCCAAAGCGGAGGCTATTGGGCAAACGGATATGTTTGGTGTGTTGGCTGAAGAGCCAGAAGAGGTTGAGCGTTCATATGCCAGTACGCCAAAATGGCCGGATCAGGTTGTTCTGGATGGTGAGAGAGAAACGCTTGGGCTGTATTTAACGGGTCACCCGATCACAAGTTATTTAAAAGAGATTGAACGATATACAAATGGGTTGCGTCTAAAAGATGTGAACCCGACACCTCGTGGTCAGGTAACGACAGTGGTAGGTTTGGTGTTGGCATCCAAAATAGTGACAACCAAACGGGGTAACCGCATTGGTATCAGCACCTTGGATGATCGTTCAGGACGGCTGGAAATCATGCTGTTTTCTGATGCGTTGGAAAGATATCAGCATTTATTAGAGCAGGATAAAATTTTGATTGCTACCGGACAAGTCAGCTTTGATGACTTTAGCGGTGGGCTTAAAATGACGGTTCGTGAATTAATGGATATCAGTGAGGCACGTGAAAAGTTTGCACGTGGGCTTGCTATCTCGCTGTCAGACAGGCAAATTGATGAGCAATTATTGAACCGTCTTCGTGGTGTATTGGAGCCACATCGTTCAGGTACGATACCGGTTCATCTTTATTATCAGCGGGTAGATGCCCGTGCCCGTTTACGATTCGGGGCAACATGGCGGGTAACGCCAACGGACACCCTTTTGACAGATCTGCGAACTCTGCTGGGTAACGAGCAGGTAGAATTAGAATTTGACTAAGATAGGAACGTTATGAGTCTGAATTTTCTGGATTTTGAACAGCCGATTGCCGAGCTGGAAGCGAAAATTGATTCGCTCACCGCAGTTAGCCGTCAAGATGAAAAGCTAGATATAAATCTGGATGAAGAAGTCCAGCGTCTGCGGGAAAAAAGCCTAGAGCTGACTCGCAAGATTTTCTCTGATTTGGGGGCATGGCAAATATCTCAATTATCACGCCATCCTCTGCGTCCCTATACGCTAGATTATATTAAACACATTTTTACCGATTTCGAAGAATTGGCGGGTGATCGCGCCTATGCTGATGATAAGGCAATTGTGGGCGGATTGGCGCGTATTGATGGTCGTCCGGTTATGATCATTGGTCACCAGAAGGGCCGGGAAACGAAAGAAAAAATCCGTCGTAACTTCGGTATGCCATCACCGGAAGGCTATCGCAAGGCGTTGAGATTGATGGAAATGGCAGAGCGTTTTAAATTGCCAATCATTACCTTCATTGATACTCCTGGCGCATATCCTGGTGTGGGGGCAGAAGAGCGTGGCCAATCAGAAGCGATTGCCCGTAACTTGCGTGAGATGTCCCGCCTCTCTGTGCCGGTGATTTGTACGGTTATCGGTGAAGGAGGCTCTGGTGGTGCATTGGCGCTCAGTGTGGGCGATAAAATAAACATGCTGCAATACAGCACCTTCTCGACCATTTCTCCTGAAGGTTGTGCTTCCATTTTGTGGAAAAGTGCTGAAAAAGCGCCATTGGCAGCAGAAGCGATGGGAAATACAGCCCCACGCCTGAAAGAGTTAAAACTGATTGATACTGTTATTCCAGAGCCATTGGGTGGTGCACACCGTAATTATGAAGAGATAGCTGAGACATTAAAAACGCAATTGTTAGCTGATCTTTCTGAGTTGAGTGAACTAGGCAGCGAAGAGTTAGTTAACCGTCGTTATGAGCGTTTAATGCAATACGGTTACTGCTGAGCTTAGAAAACAGGGCTCTGAAAGCTGTTTTATTGATAACTATTTTTGGATAGTTACAGCTTTATTTTCAATATGACTAATAGCAGGTGGAAAGCACTGAGGAGTGATAATTCCTCAGTATTTCCACCTGTTTTGTTGTTTATGGCGGGTGAAACCATCACGTTCTTTGCCATCTGGTATTATCATTTTCAGGGATATTGGGATGGATTTGGGGCCTCAGTTGTTGGGCTTTAAAATAACAAGTTGAGTTTTTCTATGGCTAAATATAAATATATTATTTATGCGTTCTCTTGCGTGTTTATCTGGAGTTTTATTCCTTCTATAGCGCGTTTTGGTCAGAAAGAGATGGATCATTTCCAATATTTATTCTGGTCAAATGTCCTGTCTGTTTTAGCGGTATTTGTTGTTGCTCTCATTATGGGGAGAAACTGGAAGAAACTGCTATACATTCCTTTTCCAATTATGCTTAAGGTGTTGATTTTAGGCGCGTTAGACTGTTTCTTCTATCTGTTGCTTTATTATGGTTATTCCATCGAGAATGGTGTTGCTGTTTTAGTTATTCAATATAGCTGGCCATTAATGATAATCGGTTTATCGTTTTTTCTGTTCAAAGAAAGATTGTCCATTAGGCAGATGATTGGCATTGTGATGGGGTTCATGGCTGTTGTGATTACCTTCACGAAAGGCAATATAACCGAGATTGCCGTAGAACATCCTCAGGCATTGTTTCTGGTAGTTAGTGGCTCATTTTGTTTTGCGCTGATGTCCGTATTATCGAGACAATTTGCTATTGATCCCTATATCAGCACGCTTTGGGTATTCATTTTTTCTACATTAGTTTCCGCAGTATTTATGTTCGCTTTCAGCAGTATCAACTTACCTGAGGGTGATGCACTGATGCCAACCTTGCTTAATGGCATCATACTGAATGGTATTTCCTATATTATTTGGTTCAAGGCCATGAGCAGCCCGGATTCTCATAAAATAGCTTCAATCTTATTTTTATCACCCGTCTTGTCGATGATGTGGATTATTCTGTTTTTCGGTGATGCTTTTGTTCCTGCTTATGTGGTGGGATTAGCGCTTGTTATCATCTCTGGGCTTCTTTGTATCCGGGCCAAAGGTAACGATCCCGAAGGGAAGAAGTCAATGGATGATTTGATTGAAGACTGATCTGGCAGATATGAAGAAGGCTTGAGTCCGTAATGACAAATACTCATGATCCTCTGCTGACGATGTTGGCAGAACAAATTGAACCACATAAAAAGATTTTGGTTGGGTTTAGCGGTGGATTGGATTCCACCGTATTGTTACATTTGCTGGTTCGTCTGCGAACTGAATATCAGCAACAGAATTATCAGCAACAAAATTGTGAGCCGATGGCCTTAAGGGCAATCCATATCCATCATGGTTTAAATGCAAAGGCGGATTTGTGGGTCGAACATTGTCGTCAGATTTGTATTGACTGGCAGGTTGATTTTCGAACTGAAAAAGTGAGTTTGGATATCCGGCGGAATGGCGTTGAGGCTGCGGCCAGAGATGCCCGTTACCAATCTTTTCAACGTGAACTACAGCAGGGTGAAATCCTGGCAACAGCACAACATCTTGATGATCAGGCAGAAACATTTTTGTTGGCATTGAAGCGGGGAAGTGGCCCTGCCGGGTTATCTTCCATGCCTTTTTGTATGCCATTTGCTGAAACGACATTAATTCGTCCACTATTGAATGCTGGCCGGGCAGAATTAGAAGCATATGCGCAGGAGCAGGAGTTGAAATGGATTGAGGACGATAGCAATCAGGATGATCGTTATGATCGCAATTTCTTACGCCTGCATATTATGCCACTACTCAACCAGCGTTGGCCTCATTTCCCGCAAGCCGTTTCCCGCAGTGCAGGTTTATGTGGGGAACAAGAAAGATTGTTGGATGAACTGCTGAGTGAATCATTGAACTCACTAACCACATTGGAAGGTGCGATTTCCATTCCACCTTTGGAAAGGTGTTCTGAAGCTAAACGTAACGCATTGTTGCGCCGATGGTTCAACCAGCATGGTGTAAAAATGCCTGCGCGGGAGCAGCTTCAACGGATTTGGTCAGAAGTAGCGCTCGCCCGGCAGGATGCAGAGCCTTGCTTTAAATTGGGGCAATATCATATTCGTCGTTATCGACAGCAACTATGGCTGGTTCCTCAGCATCAATTTTTGGCGGGAACGGTTCTTGAGTGGGATATAGAACAGGAACTGGCGTTGCCTGATGGATTGGGAACGCTGGTTCGGGCGGAAGAAAACGGTATAAGAGTAAGAGCTCCTGATAATAATGAACAAGTGACAATTCGTTTTGGTGTTCAGGGAAATATCAGTATCGTGGGGCGGCAGCATTCTCGCCATAGTAAAAAATTGTGGCAGGAGTTTGGTGTTGCCCCTTGGCTCAGGGAGAGGGTTCCACTGCTTTATTATGGCGATAAGCTGATTGCGGCACTGGGGGTTTTTGTCACCAAAGAAGGGCAATGTTTGGTTGATGACATGGGGGTTATCGTTTATTGGAATAAAAACCCTACACCACATTGAAGAATGTAGCTGTTATTACATTGACAGAAATTTGGATAACAATTTTGCTGACTTGAGAGATTGCGTTATTTCTGATGCAATCTTTTTTATTGATTAAATTCAACAGAATATGTGATTTTTAAGTCTAAAAAATGTGAGATGTAAAAGCATTGTGATTTCAAATGATATAATTTCATATTGAAAATAAATAAATATGTACTATCTTTAAAAATATAAAGAAAATTTTGATGTGATAAAGCGAAAGTAAATTTCAAGGCAGGGATGGTATTTTATCTATCATTTTAAATAATTTTTTTAAAATTAGAGATAGTGTTATTTATTCTAAATAAGGTGAATTATAATGAAATCTGAATTTAATGAACATGAAGTTAAATTACAATCTTTGACTACATTCTGCAATGATATGAAAGGTAAGTTAGAGCAAAGTAAAATTGATGAAATAAGTAAAGAATTTCTTTTAAGTGATAAAAAAGATTTTTACAGTGCAGAATTTTCGCTTACTTGCTACGTGTTATATGCTTCCTTAGAAGTGGTTTTAGGTAATAACGTGACTTTTAATGGTTCGGCGGGTGTATTGGGTACTCCAGGTAAGGGAAAATATTTGGGGACGGTTTATACCAGTAATTATGATGGGTTGATTGATAATACAGATAATTTTTGGCACGCTTCAAATGTTACTGCCTCAATAATCATGTTTTTTGATAAGAAAAACTCATTTTTGGGAAGCTTTGTAGGGGCAGGGCTCTCGACAGTGGTATCCACAGGTGCCGGAAGCGGTCGGTGGGCACCAATAGAATAAAATGCTTTGCTGTTATTATATTAACGTTTGATTTTTTATTGAATATATACCCAATATATTTCAAGGTACAGCGTAGCCAACAAAGTTGAAATTTGAAAAACGACAGGTATAAATAATATCTCTGTTGGAGGAGGTTGATTGGTAAAAAATAAAGAGGATTTTTCTTACAATTCAGAGTAAGGGGGTTGAAATATCAGCTTCAATTTATATTCATGTCCAATAAATTTCAAATCGTATTTTGGCAGTAAGTCATGTAACGCTTCTTTGGTGCAGGAATATCATCAGTTATTTCTGGAGGCCTAGGAACAGGCCCTTGGAATGGTGCACATTAAGCATGTACGCATCGACTGATCGACTGTGATGACAGTTTTGATGTAATAACGGGTTTATATGAAAGAGAATGACTGAACAATAAAGTCCTCGTATTAAGTGAGGACTTTTGTTCTAGTGTAGTAGAAATTTTCTACATGTTAATTACTATTATTATCGTAAGTTACTATCACAATGAAGAATGCTCAATAACAATGGTTCCAATTTCTGGATTGCTGAAACTGATAATGTGATCTAACCTTAATTCACGGGATTCTTCTTTTGATTCAATGAGGAGATATTCAACTTTTTTTCTTAAAATCAATTCCTTAGCTTCTCCTTCAAATATTTCACCATCTCGCAATTGGATCTGCAAATGAAGCTGGCGTTGGCAAGCTAGTTCAAGGTTATCGTAATCGTCACAGTTAATTGGTTGATATTCAGTATCTATAAACATATTTGCTCACCACTATGTTACTGGCGGTGATCATGCCGCCCGTGATTGACCAAACTCAAACGCAAAAAATGCTACCTACGACTATAGCACAGTAATCTACCGTGATTACTAAATACGTCTGTGGGGATTGCGTTGAAATTAGGAGTAGATTAAACCTGTCCCTCATCATCAGGCAATGAAATTACGCCATAAAATTTGATTTTTCTCACTGAGTATTTTGGGATGCGGTAAAGTAGCGTCAATTTTGTTACTTAAGGCTCATGTTTTGTAGGGAGTGGACGTTATAAAAAATGGGCTATACCCTCTATCCTTCAAGTTGCTATTTCGTTGGTTGTACTGTAACTCGAAATTGATTAGATATCCTTTTGAATTGATTGGGTTTAAATGATGATGAATAAGAAAATTTTATTTGTATTGTTAGCTGCGGGAGTATTTACATCGGTTGGATGTCAGGACAGCTCCATGTTGCAGAATAACCCGGCATTGCAGACGAGCAATGTATCTCAGGGTAAGACGTTACCAACTGAGAAAGTGTTTAATGGTGTTATCCCTTGTGCAGATTGCGCAGGTATCGACACTACCTTACAGCTTGCCAAAGATGGGACCTATATATTGGGGCAGTCTTATCTGGAAGCTAAAAGTGAGGAAAATACTTTCTTCGAAACAGGGAAGTGGGTAATAAAGGGTAAAAAAGTTACATTGAGCAATGAAGAGGGCAAAAAATCTTATTACCAAATGAAAGATGAAAGCTTGGTTATGCTGGATACCAACGGCGAGCCAATCGAATCGAAACTTAACTATGAGTTGGTCAAGGTAACTCCGAAAAAATTGGCAGGAGAATACAGCTATTTTGCTGATTCAGCCCTTTTTACGGAATGCCGTACCGGCAAACGTTATGATGCTTCTGAAAATATTGACTTGGAACGTGGTTACAGTGCCATGGGTGTGGAAGGTGGAACCCCAGTTTATGTGGAAGTTGAGGGTTACTACACGTTGCGCCCTTCAATGGAAGATGGTTTGTTTGATAATTCAGTGATCCAAACAGGCAAAATCCGTTTTGATAAGTCATCTTCTTGCAATACAAAAAAATAACGCATAACAGAGACACATAAAAAAACCTGCGCGATAAATACGCAGGTTTTTTCAATTTAAGCTAATGCTTTTACTGAGTTACTGCTCGTAAGTGAAATTAAGCTTGTTGAATTTGCCCTTTCAGATATTCAACAACATTTTCCAGTTTCAGCATCTGCTTATCGCCACTGCGACGGTATTTGTATTCGATCTCATCGTTATCTAAATTGCGATCACCGATAACCAGAGTATGTGGTACGCCAATCAGTTCCATGTCAGCAAACATAACACCAGGGCGTTCTTTGCGATCATCAAAAATCACATCAATACCGTTGGCACGCAAGTCCGCATATAATTTTTCAGCGACTTCTTTTACTCGATAAGATTTGTGCATATTCATTGGCAGAATTGCTACCTGGAACGGAGCAATCGCATTTGGCCAGATAATGCCACGGTCGTCATGATTTTGTTCAATGGCGGCAGCAACGATACGGGTTACACCAATACCGTAGCATCCCATGCTGACAACTTGATTGTGCCCGTCTTCGTTTTGTACTGTCGCTTTCAGGGCATCAGAGTACTTGGTTCCCAATTGGAAGATATGACCAACTTCAATACCACGTTTGATTAATAGTGTACCTTTGCCATCCGGGCTGGCGTCACCTTCAACGACATTACGGATATCAGCCACTTCTGGCACTGGCAGATCGCGCTCCCAGTTAATACCAAAGTAGTGTTTGCCATCAACGTTGGCACCTGCACCGAAATCACTCATGATGGATACACTACGATCAATAATAACAGGCATAGGCAGGTTTACAGGGCCTAAAGAGCCGGGGCCTGCGTTTACAATGGCACGAATTTCTTCTTCAGTCGCGAAGTTCAGTGGGCTAGCGACCAGAGGCAGTTTTTCTGCTTTGATTTCATTTAGTTCATGATCACCACGTACCAGCAAAGCAACTAACTTATGTCCGCTCTCTTCCGCAGCATGAACGATCAGCGTCTTGACTGTTTTTTCAATTGGTAAGTTGAATTGTTCAACCAACTCAGCAATAGTTTTTGCGTTTGGTGTATCAACCAGACGCATTTCCTCAGATGGAGCTGCACGTTCCTGAGATGGCATAACCGCTTCCGCCAACTCAATATTAGCTGCATAGTCAGATTCGGTTGAAAATACGATATCATCTTCACCGCTGGCTGCCAGAACCTGGAATTCATGAGAGGCATTTCCACCAATTGAGCCGGTATCTGCCAGAACCGCGCGGAAATCCAGACCAATACGGGTAAAGATTTTGCTGTAAGCAGCATACATCTTATCGTAAGTCTCTTGCAGAGACGCTTGGCTGGTGTGGAAAGAATAGGCATCTTTCATGATAAATTCACGTGAACGCATAACACCGAAACGTGGGCGAACTTCGTCACGGAATTTGGTCTGGATTTGGAACAGATTCAGCGGAAGCTGTTTATATGAGGTGACTTCGTTGCGAACCAAATCGGTGATCACTTCTTCATGGGTTGGCCCCAAAACGAAAGGACGTTCACCACGATCAACAAAACGCAGTAATTCTGGACCATATTGTTCCCAACGGCCACTTTCCTGCCACAAATCTGCTGGCTGAACTACCGGCATGGAAACCTCAATCGCTCCCGCATTGTTCATCTCTTCACGAACAATGTTTTCAACTTTTTTCAACACGCGGACACCTGTCGGCATCCAGTTGTACAAACCTGAAGCGAGTTTACGGATCATTCCGGCACGAAGCATCAGTTTATGACTGACTACTTCTGCATCAGCAGGCGTCTCTTTTAAAGTAGAGAGCAGATATTGGCTAGTACGCATATAAGTTTCCATTGGATAGCAAATTGCTTCTGGGCGGCAAGTAGCGCCACCCTGCCCAGAAAATAAAAATAAACCGCTAGTCTACCAGCGAGCTTGCGATGTCAAAAGTGGTTTTAGCGGTGTTCAATAGAAACCACTTCTGTCATGGTGTCATTCACCAACCAACGGACATTGAAATCCAATATATGGGCGGCATATATTCGGTTTTCTTGTTCTTTCTTACGGTAGGCCGGGCGAGGATCTTGCGCTAATATCTGGCTAATAAAACGTCGCAAATGAGGATAATTGGCTTGATGGGATAAAAGTTGGTATTCCGCTTCTGCCGAGAAATTGATTTTCATATCAGCAATTGGTGCTGATTGGGCAAATCCTGCTTTAGCTTCTGGACGTGATTCGGCAAAAGGTAAATAAGGTTTGATATCTATCACGGGTGTACCATCCACTAAATCCAAACTGCCAAGTTCCAGGATAATACGATTGTTAGCGTGTTGAATCCCTTTCAATTCTACCAAGGACATGCCTATCGGATTTGGGCGGAAGGTTGAACGAGTGGCAAATACGCCCATTTTGGCATTTCCCCCCAAACGGGGAGGGCGCACTAATGGATTCCAGCCGCCGTTCATGGTTTGGTGAAAAACGAAAATGATCCATAAATGACTGAATTGCTCCAGCCCGCGTATTGCATCAACCTGATTATAAGGAGCAAGCAATTCTAATTGTCCTGTACCATCTTCCACCAAACCCGGTTGACGGGGAATGGCAAACTTCTCTTTGTAAGGAGAATGAATGGTTCCAATTTGCGTAAAATGAAAATCTGCCATGGGCGTTTTTTAATAATAATTACTTGTTGGTTGTTAGCAGGGCTGAACCTTCACAAATGGCAATTTGGTAGCAACCCTGACCAGGTAAGATCGCACATTTATGAAGTAAGACCGCGTTAGCGTTTAGATAATTTGCTTTTGCCAGCATGTTTTGCCGGGCAATTGCAATGCTGGCAGGGGGATCTTGTAACGTACTGCGGCAGGATTCCCCGGCTACAATACCTAAATCTTTAAATGGTAAACCTAACAGCTCATCTGTTTTGGTGTATAGATGGACATAAGATGGTGTTTTGCTTTTCTTGACTGACTGACGTTTCAACTTCGAATCTGATGTACTGGGTTTATCGACCTGAGTTGATAGTGAAGTACACCCCACCATAAAGAGCGCCATGAAACAGATAGGTAACACACGCATCGAGTTGAATCCTTATATTGATAGAGTCAGTGAGGACAGGTTTAATCTTATTGATTGAAACTACGATAAAGTCGTTTGTTTCTCCCAAACGAAAATGGGCGGATATAAAAATACCCGCCCGATAATTTTAATCTTGATTGACTGAATATGAAAGATTACCAGCCTTTTATTGCTCCGCCTTTAAAGACTTTTTGTGCTTCTTGTTCTACTTCTGGAGATTGGTATGCTTTCACGAATTTTTGCACATTTTCGGCATCTTTATTGTCTTCACGGCTAACGATGAGATTGACGTAAGGTGAATCTTTATCTTCAACAAAGATCCCATCTTGCTCTGGGGTCAAACCAATCTGCCCTGCATAAGTGTTATTGATGATAGCAAAAACAATTTTCTGATCATCCAGTGAGCGTGGTAATTGAGGTCCTTCCAACTGAACGATATCCAAGTGCTTAGGATTGCCGGTAATGTCCAGAATGGTTGGCAGCAGACCAACACCCTCTTTCAAAGTGATTAAACCCTGTTTTTGTAATAACAGTAGTGAACGACCTAAATTGGTTGGATCGTTGGGGACAGCAATTTGAGAACCATCCTGCAATTCATCTAACGATTTAATTTTCTTGGAATAGGCCGCCATTGGGAAGATGAAAGAGTTACCAACAATAGCCAGTTTGTAGTTACGTTCTTTCATTTGTCGATCTAGATAAGGCTTATGCTGGAAGACATTCACATCAATATCTCCCTTGCTCAGTGACTCATTTGGTAAAACATAGTCATTGAATGTTGTCAGCTCAACATCAAGGCCATATTTATCTTTAGCAACTTGTTTGGCAACTTCAGCAACTTGAAGCTCAGGCCCTGCAATAACTCCAACCTTGATATGGTTCGGATCACGTTGCTCCTGGCCGCAACCAGCAATAATTAATGAACCTAATAAAGCGCCGATTACTGCAATGGATTTCAATTTTACTGACATATTTTCACCCCTATTGAATACTGATTTATAACCTGTCTTATCAAGCTACTGTGTACTACCTATTACAAGTACGACTACCTATTACAAGTACTACTACAATGAGGTTTTTAGGTATAAGCCTTGTAAGCGGAGCCATTATTGGCTCCTTATTTGAAATAATGCTATTTACGATTAACGGTCTTGACTAAATGATCGCCACCTAATTGAATCAAGAACACTAAAACAACCAGTAATGCTAATACGGTATTCATGACTGTTGCATCATAGCCGATATAACCATACTGATAGCCAATCTGGCCCAGACCGCCTGCACCAACAGCCCCACCCATTGCGGAATAACCGACTAAAGTAATTAAGGTAATGGTGGCAGCATTAATTAAACCTGGCAGTGCTTCCGGCAACAGAATCTTTTTAACAATTTGGAATGGAGTTGCACCCATCGCTCGCGCCGCTTCAATTAAGCCTGTCGGAATCTCCAATAATGTATTTTCCACCATGCGTGCAATAAAAGGTGCCGCCCCTACAGTCAGCGGAACAATCGCCGCTTGCAAACCAATGGATGTGCCTACGATCAAACGGGTAAATGGAATCATCCATACCAACAGAATAATGAAAGGTATTGAACGAGTAATATTTACCAATGCAGAAAGTATGCGATAAAGTGTGCCATTTTCAATAACCTGCCCAGGACGGGTAACATATAAAAGTACACCAGCCGGCAACCCAATCACAAAGCCAAAGAAACCAGAAACGAAAGTCATTACGAGGGTTTCCCAGACTCCTTTAGCTAATAATAAAATCATTCCTTCAGACATAACCGAGAACCTCTACTTTCACATGATGCGCTTCTAAAAATTCAATTGTTGATTCGATGCTATCGCCTTCTCCATCCAACTCAGCCAGCATAACACCAAATTTAACGCCACCGGCGTAATCAATTTGGGAACTTAATATGCTGATATCGATATTAAAGCGGCGAACTGCCATGGAAATTAAAGGTGCATCAACAGATTTACCAGTGAATTCCAACTTCAATAATGGACTGCGATCAGGCGCAGATTCCGGCTGTAACTTTTGTAAGTAATCTCCAGGAATGTCCAAGTGCAGTGTAGATTTGATAAATTCTTGAGCCACCGGAGTCTTAGGATGCGAAAATATTGCACTAACAACATCTTGCTCGATCAATTGGCCGCCACTAATGACTGCAACTTGATCACAGATGCGCTTAACCACATCCATTTCATGGGTGATCAAAAGAATGGTTAACCCCAAACGGCGGTTAATGTCTTTTAATAGTTCCAGAATAGAACGCGTTGTTGCTGGATCCAATGCGCTGGTGGCTTCGTCACACAAAAGTACTTTCGGTGAGTTCGCAAGTGCCCGGGCAATAGCGACGCGTTGTTTTTGACCACCAGACAGATTGGCAGGATACGCGTCATGCTTATCAGCAAGGCCAACCAACTCCAGTAATTCATTAACCTTAGCCTTTATTTCAGCTTTTGGCGTGTTGTTCAATTCTAAAGGTAACGCAACATTGTCAAATACTGTTCTGGATGACAGTAAATTAAAATGTTGGAAAATCATGCCAATATGGCGACGTGCGCGAGTTAGTTCACCTTCTGAAAGAGAAGTGAGATCTTGCCCTGCAACTAATACCTGACCGGAAGTTGGGCGTTCGAGCATATTCACACAGCGAATTAAGGTACTTTTTCCCGCACCGGAAGAACCGATGACGCCATATATTTGCCCCTGTGGGACATGTAAGTTGATATCTGAAAGCGCTTTGATTGAACGCGCGCCTTGTTGAAATATCTTGTTTATCTGAGTCAGTCTTATCATTTTTTTCTTATTAGATGTATAGATGAATGACTTGAGAACATTTCAACAAGTCATGAATTAAAGTGGATGTTAAGGCGTCTAGACGTCTAAGTCAACTGGGAATAAATTAAATGCTGCATTCTCATTCAGCAATAAATCATGCGATACTGTTTACTTGATCCATTCTTGGAGTAATCAGGTGACTCAAGGTATTCCCGCCGTATTTTTAGATCGTGACGGCACGATTAACATCGATCATGGCTATGTACATGAGATAGATAATTTTCAATTTATTGATGGTGTGATTGAAGCCATGCTTGAATTGAAGAAAATGGGCTATGCACTGGTCTTGGTAACAAATCAGTCGGGTATTGCACGTAAAATTTTTACAGAAGATCAGTTTATGCAGCTAACAGAATGGATGGATTGGTCATTAGCAGACCGAGGCGTCGATCTTGATGGTATCTATTATTGCCCTCATCACCCGGAAGGGAATGATGAAGAATATAAGAAGAACTGCAATTGTCGTAAACCACAATCAGGTATGTTGTTGGATGCACAGCAAGCATTACATATCGATATGTCAGCTTCTTATATGGTAGGAGACAAAATAGAAGATATGTTGGCAGCAAATGCCGCTAATGTTGGAACCAAGATCCTCGTCCGTACAGGAAAACCTGTAACAGAAGCAGCAGAACAAGCCGCAGACTTGGTTATTAATAGCCTGGCAGACCTACCAAATGTGATAAAAAACAGGCAAAAATAGCCTTTTAGCCTAAATTGTGATCGTTCAAATAAAAAATCACAAAAAAGGCTTGCCTAAATTTAAAGGCTCCCTATAATGCGCATCCGTTGTCACGACAAACACACAAACATGTCGGGATGACAAAGTGAAAGGCCCTGAAAAATAAGGCTTGACACTCTCAGAGGAAAGCGTAAGATACGCAGCCTCGCAACACGGGAGGATTTTCCCGGTTGCCACGCTCTTTAACAAATTAATCAGACAATCTGTGTGGGCACTCGCAAGACACTATCCACGCCGGAAGGCGAAAAAAGATATAAGTCTTGAAGAGTGACTGAACAGTTAATTCATTACGAATGAACACAGTGTAATTCTTTGAGCATCAAACTTTAATTGAAGAGTTTGATCATGGCTCAGATTGAACGCTGGCGGCAGGCCTAACACATGCAAGTCGGGCGGCAGCGGGGGAAAGCGTGCTTTCCTGCC
>NZ_NKHR01000018.1:0-94507 GCF_014467285.1 Xenorhabdus sp. PB62.4
GGAAACAAGCCAAATATCACTGGCGACGTTTTATCACCTGGACTCAAGATACCATGGAGTATGAGCTAAATACGTTATTGGAAGGTTATGGTGATCAATTTGCAATTAATTTTTCTTGAGCACTTAACCGAAATGTGTTTGGTTTTCCTACAAAATTAGAATGGCGCGAAGTTAGCTCAGGGAAAGATAGTGAAGACTATTTTCCAAGGGATAGGTACACGAATGTCTTAAAACTAGATAAAGGTAAGGCGGTAATTTACCAAGATTTTTACAATCGAGGCTTTTCTGAGAAACCCGAGTTTATCATTGATATTCACAATGACCTCGACAAATACAGCTCAGTGAATCTTGGTTCTGTCGATGAAAGGTTAAAGCATGCTTACCTGTCATCATATTGGTCAAGAGAAACCATCGTCGCTTTCCATTACGATGAAGAAATCAGCACCTTATTCATTGATGTAGACTTGCCGGAAATAGAAGATACGCCAGTCTCTAATGGTGAGCGTTTGAAAACCGCTGAGGAATATTTTCATGATTACGCGAGGCATGTTCACGCCGTGATCCTTCGTGTATCCGGCATAGCTTTTAGAGTGCGCCCAGAAGTTCAGTTTGTTGTGACGGCTGGTTATTCACAAATATTCAATCACGATACTGGTGATGAAGATGACCGCTATCTGATTAATGCCAGACTTAATAGAGAGAAATTTGAGCGGCTACCAATCAAAAACATAGCTAAGTGTGACCCCATACAATATTTGTCAGGCTTTGATGTGTTGGTTAACATGGCAACCAACAACAAAATGAATGCAATTGAGTTGAGATGGTGACATGAAAAGGCTACTAATTGCATGTGTAATTCTTGCCTTAACAGGATGCGGTGATAACCACAGTGAATTTAATGGCGTGTATATCTGCAAAATAGGTCAGATAGTTAATTCTGAGGTAGCAGCACAAGGAAGTGAGTACTCTTTTCCGCTGGTGGTAGTGAAAGCCAAGATGACTTTTAAAAATGGAGTGATGACCATTCATGGAATGAAATCAGGTGATTATGTTGGGCATGAGATGGCTCTGACTGCTGCACCAGTTACACCGGATGGCAGGAAGATTATGTCAGAAAGAGAGTTTAAATATGATGATGGTGTAGTTAGTGAGGATTTTTTCCCTAAATACGGTATCGCGACAATTACGATCGGCAATCCGCGCTATGATGGTATAATGCAACAGCTAACTAACTGCAAAAAAGAGCAAGAATAATTTCACTGAAAGCCGAAACAGCCCCTTACGTGGCTTTTACTATCCAAACTCTCCAGTCATACGCCATTGACTTATACGATAAGAGTGCTATTATCATTCTATACATACGCCAATGGCGTACTGAAACATGATATTCATTGAGACCTCTATATTCACCGAAGACTGTAAAGAGCTGTTAAGTGATGATGAATATCGCGAGTTTCAGCAATATCTTGCAGACAATCCCGCTTCGGGTGATGTTATCCAGCACACTGGGGGCTTACGTAAAGTTAGATGGGCATCCAGAGGTAAAGGTAAACGTGGCGGTGTACGCGTCATTTATTATCACAAGGTCGATGTCTCACATATAAGACTGCTGCTGATTTATAAAAAAGGCATTAAAGATGACCTTAGCGAGTCAGAAAAGAAAGTCTTGAGAGCATTAAATGAGGGATGGTAACAATGGATAGCAAATTATTTTCCAGACTCACTGAAAGCATGACACAGATGAACGAAATCATGAATGGCGAACGTGCTGCTTCTCGTGAAACAACTATTGAGGCAGTGAAGGTAAAAAACATTCGTCAGACAACCGGCTTAAGCCAAGCGGGATTTGCTAAATTAATCTCTGTTAACGTTGGAACCCTTCGCAATTGGGAGCAAGGGCGAAGAGAGCCAACAGGACCAGCCAAGGCTCTGTTAAAGGCGATAGAGAAAGATCCGCTTCATGTCTTAAAGGCGTTATCTATGTAGCTTACGAAGCCCCTTACGGTAATACCGCTCGCTTAAGTACGAGCGGTTCTTTTTTTATAAAGGTAACGTGGTGCTTTACAGAGCACTTGCCTTGGAATAGATTGGCGTTTTCGCTTTTGAGGTAAGATCAGCCGTTTACCACTCTCCCTGAGTGCTTTTAATTTTTGAGGGATCGTGCCGGGACTTCGTCCGGAACACCATAAAAACTCATCCTGTATTAGTCGTAACGCATTGATAAAGCTTATCTGAAGAGGTGCAACACGATAGTCCTTTGCCATCCGACTCATCTCCAGCCGAACCAGATTGTAGGCAATTAATATGCCCCATAATTCCTGATAGATGCCTGCCCGGGTTTGGCTTCTCAGGATGGCCGTATTATTGAGTTGCCTTTGTTTCAGCTCACCATAACCTTCTTCGGTTTCCCATCGTTCCCAGTACACACCCAGAATTTCTTTGAGGGGATACGTCACCGGGCACGCCATGGAGGTGATAAATCCTTTAATTTCTCCCTTCGGTTCCGGGATCAAAATAAGACGGGCCCGCCATGTTTTTTCAAGGTGAGGATGGGTTTGTCGGGCTTGGGGAGAAACCGGCATGTCGATAAGTTTGTCATAAGGGCTGTGTTCCTTAATGACGTCATAACGTATTTTACTTTTTATCGGGGTGAGCCAATGGGTATTTTTGTCGGCACCTCTCCAGGCTTGAAATAACTCCGCAGAGAGAAAACCCCGATCAAACAACGTCAGGGAATTTTCTGGTGCAGAGCCCACCAGTTGTTGGGCGTAACTAACCTCAGCTTCGTTTAAAAATAGCGATATCATTATCCCGTAAATTCAAGCTCGGTTTTTTAGGTTGGAATGTATAATCAATGAGGCCTGCGGCGATTTCCAGCAGAAAGCCACCTTAGAGGGAATGGGGGTGTCGGATGAGAAAACCGTCGAGCTGATGATGAAAGGCCGTAAGGAGCTGGAACGGGTGATGGGTATCCAGAAAGAATATGCCGGCATCACCAAGGAGAGCATCGAAAAGTCTATCAAGTTCAATGCGGCCATGAATAAGTTCAATCAGTCATCGGGCTTGCTCAAAAACAGCTTTCTGGAGATGGTGATCCCCGTTCTCGCCAAAGGCATGGCATGGTTGTCCCAATTCATCGACTTTTGTAAGGATAATAAGAACCTGATTATCGGCTTCTTTTTGGCGGTTGGCATTGCAGTGGCCACGTTTTATGTGCCGCCCATGCTGGCCGCTGCGGCCGCAACCCTTGCCGCGACATGGCCCATCTTAGCCATTATCGCCATCATTGCGTTGCTGGCCGCCGCGTTCGCTATTGTTTACGACGATATTATGAACTTTATCGATGGCAATGATTCGATGATCGGTCGCATCATGGACAAGTACCCGATGGTGAAGAAAGTCATCATGATGCTATGGGAAGCATGGCAGACCCTGTTTGGCTACCTCAAAGTGGCGGTGAAATTTGTCGCCGATATCGTGATTGCTGCCTTTAATTATATGGATCAGAAGATCACGGCATTTATCAACTGGCTGCTGGGTTCGGTGGCTTCCCTGACCGAATGGGGCAGCCAGTTCAGCGGCGTCTTTGACACGGTCTCGGATGCGGTGGTGGGCGCGTTTAAATGGATGTGGGAACAGGTGAAGAAGGTGATTGGCTGGATAGGCGACGGGTTGGATGCCGTGTCCAAAGGCATTAGCACAGTGAAAGGCTGGTTCGGTTTTGGCGACGATAGCAAAGTGGAAGTGGTGCAGCGCTCAGTCAATGAAGACGGACAGATAGATGCGAAGCTACCGAAGTTGGCTCATAAGGAAGATGATAAACAGGCTGTTCGCGCCGATGTAGAAAAACTCAACCGACAGCTGGCTATCGCTGCCCAGAACCCGCTTAATCCGATAACCAGTCAGGCGATCAGCAACCAGTCGCACCAGACGAATGAAATCAATACGCAGATCGGTGAAGTCACTATCACGACACAGGCCACCGATGCGCAGGGAGTCGCCAAGGATATGAAAGGCGAGCTGAACAACCAACTGAAAGACTTAGGCCAGCAAACTGCCACGGGAGTAGCGAAATGATCACCGAGGTGAAAATCTTTAACGTAGACAGCTTCGCCACCTTGTTCGAAAGTGCCAGTCCGATACAACTCAGTGTCCGGGATGAGCATAAGGTGACGAAGTTTCAGGTGGAGAACGGCGAAACCCGCAGTGACCATATTGTGGTGGAAGCGGTAGAAATTGGTATGGAACTGTTGCTCACGGGCGAATTGAAAAACCATTTTGCCACGATGCAGCAGGCCTACGATACCCATCAGTTGGTGGGTATCCAGACACGGGTCAAAACCTACCAGCCGATGATCCTCGTCAATTTTTATCATGATGAAGTGCCGGAAATGGCCGATGCGATCAAACTGTCCCTGCGGTTCAGCGAGTGGCGCACGGTTGAGCCGGAATACGGTGAACTGCCGCCCCGGAAAGTGGCGAAAAAAAACCAGTCCGGCACGGTCAACCGGGGCAATGTCCAGACCAAGGACGTAGAGGGCAAGAAAAAATCCGTTGCCACCAAAATCATGGATGGCGAAAGTATATTCGGAAAGAGTGGAGGCAAATGATGCGCGAAATCCCGCTACGCGCCATTCCTAATCAGCGGTTGGCGGTGACATTGGACGAGGCTAACTGGGTGATCACGATTAAAGCTGCACGCACGATGATGGTATGCGATATCCAGCGCGATGATGTGATAGTGGTTCAGGGCAGCCGCTTAATCCCCAATACGCCGTTAATTCCTTATGCGTACCTCAGCACAGGCAATTTTGCTTTGTTGACCGAAAATCACGAATTGCCCTGGTGGGAAAAGTTCGAATCGACACAAACACTCATTTACTGGAGTCACGATGATAGATCTGCGACGCATCCGGCTGGGGATTGAAGTCAGCGGGCGGCTGAACTGGTACGAGGGCATGCGCCTCTCAGCCTCCGGCACCAAGTACGCCAACCCGTTGCAAAATGAGTGCGCGGTCAATATCGACGGCCTGAGCAGTGATACCCGCGATTACCTCCTGACCCAGACCAGTCCCTACACCAAAAACAAACAACCGCGCCGCCTGATCTTGGAAGCCGGACGGGTGAATACCGGGCTGTTCCGGGTGTTTGTCGGCGATATTGTCAGTGCAGAAATTACCTCACCGCCCGATGTGACCTTAACCCTGAAAGCCAAGACGGGGAACAGCAGCAGCGGTGCTGTCGTTTCTTCTTCTGGCGGGGCCATCAAAAAACTGTCTGAAATTGCGCAGGGGATCGCGCAAGACTGCCACGTGAAGCTGGATTTTCAGGCCACGGATAAAAATATTGCCAACTGGTACTACTGCGGCGCGGCACTGTCTCAGGTGGCGCGGTTACAGGAATCGGGCGGCGTGAAAGCGTTTATTGACGATGAAGTCTTGTATGTTAAAGACCGTGATAAGGCGCTGAAAAACCGCCTGCGTATCCTGAATATGAAATCAGGCATGGTGGGCATTCCCAAAGCCACCGAAAAGGGCCTTGATGTCAGTTTTCTGATTGATGGCGAATCTTTTCTGGGCGGTATGCTGCGGCTGGACAGCAAACTGAATAAATCCCTCAACGGCGATTACATCATTGAGCAACTGAAATTTGATATTGCCTCCCACGATGACGCCTTTTTCTACACCGCCACCTGTAAGCGAGCGTAACCATGAATCAACCCAATAGCGATATCGCCAGCGAAGGCAGTCTGGCGGGGCAGTTTATGGCGGCCTTTCGTAACCTGATGTTAAACGTGGAGGACATGTTGCCGGCGACGGTGGTGAGTTATGACGACCAGACCAATAGAGCCGTTATCCAGCCACTGGTGATGATGGCGACCACTGAAGGACAGACTGTTTCCCGTGCACCGGTACATAACATCCCCGTATTTCGTTTTGGCGGCGGGGGCTTTTTTCTGCGCGTACCCATCAAGCCCGGTGATTTTGGCTGGTTAAAAGCCAACGACCGGGATATCAGCCTGATCTGCCAGCGCGGGGGACAGGAAGACCAGCCCAACACGGCACGGCTGCATTCGTTCAGTGACGCGATGTTCTTTCCTGACACAATTAAAGGTTGGGCCATTGACGGCAAGAATCTGGATGCGTTGGTTATCCAGTCGATGGATGGCTCAGTCTGTTTGTCGTTGCACAGCAATAAAGCCGTATTGGAAACCCCCCGTTTTGAGGTGAACGCCCCTGAAACCCTGTTCACCGGCAATGTCACCATCAATGGCAACCATGCGGTGAATGGTAACAGCGATTCCAATGGCGGCACGATGCGCCATAACGGGCGCAATATCGGTGATACCCATCAACACAGCGGTGTTCACACGGGTGATGGCCACACAGGAGAACCACTATGATCAGCTTTGCCGTCGATACCAATAACGATTTAATGCTGGGCGATGATGGCAACCTGTCGCTTTGCAAAGGCGAACAAGCGGTTAAAAACCTGTGTGTCCACTACGCCCGTGCATTACGGGGAGAGATGTTGCACAAGGTGGATAAGGGGATCCCTTACTGGAAAACCACCTTTGGACGTCAGGCAGATATTCCGATGTTTGAAGCGGCGTTCCGTGAACGCATGCGTGAGGTGGACGGGGTAAATGAGGTTGTTTCCTTTCAGGCTGAAATTGCGGATGACGAGTTGCGTTACGTTGCCGTGATCCGCTCAACATACGGGAGTTTTACCCTCAATGGCTGATTATCATTACATTACCCGGCAGGGCGTGATTGTGCCGGATACGGCCGATTTGCGCGGCGCCGTGGAAGCCGAGTTTCGCACGGCGTTCGGGCAGGACATCGACTTGTCACCGGAAACCCCGCAAGGCGTACTGGTGACGATGGAAACCGAGAACCGTGATGCGATGGTGCGTAACAATGCCGAACTGGCCAACCAGATTAACCCTGATATCGCGGGTGGGGTGTTTCTGGATGCGATTTGGGCGCTGATGGGCGGCAGCCGTTTTGCGGCCACCCGTTCTTACCTGTCCAATGTCGAATTCGGCGGCGTACCGGAGACGATTATCCCCAAAGGCGCGCAAGCGGAATCAGTCACCGGGGCGTTGTTTGAAACGATCAGCCCCCTGATTATCGGCAAGAACGGTAAAACCACCGGGGATATGCGGGCGGTGCTGTTCGGTACGGTGGAATGCAAAGCCGGACACCTTGAACGGGTGGCCAGTTCCGTGTTGGGCTGGGAAACGGTAAATAATCCCACCCATGCGGTGGTCGGGCGTGAAGCCGAATCGGATATCAGCGCCCGGCGAAGACGCAAGCAGACACTGGCTAAGAATACCGTCAGTGTGGGCGAAGCGATCACGTCTTCTCTGTACGAACTGGAGGGTGTGAATTCGTTGTCGTTCCGTGAGAACTATGCGCCGCAGATTATCACGGTTGATGGTATGAAGCTGCTGCCCCATAGCGTCTATGTTTGTGTGGAAGGCGGCGACCGCGAGGAAATCGCCCGCGCCCTGCTGCGTACCAAAACCATCGGGGCGGCGTATAACGGGAAAGAAGTGGTAACCGTAATAGAACAGGTCAGCGGACAGGAGTATGAGATCCGCTTTGACCGTCCCACGGAAAAGATCACCTTTTGCCGGGTCACCGTTAAAAAATCCACGATGGACGCGCAAAGCATTATCCCCGCGGCTATTGAGCAATGGGTACGCGGTGAATTAGAAGGCGATAATGGGCTGGTGGTCGGGCGTGAAGTGTCACCGTTTGAAATTTCTGCGGCCATTAATGCCATTGAGCCACGGCTTTTTATTACTAAAGTTGAGTTGTCACTGGATGGTCAGGCGTGGGAAATGGGCACGATTCCTATCAGGCTAAATGAAGTGGCGCGATTGCATCGGGGATCGGTGCAGGTGGTGATCGTATGAAGATACAAACGCTGGACTTTCATTCTGATCTGTTGCGGGCCATTCTCTGGCAGTATGAGAACGCCGATAAACTGAAAACACTGGCGAGGCATAAAGCGGATTATTTCAATCGCAACACGGTGGCATTCTGGCAGCACTGGACTCGCGACGTGTTCAACATCGATACGGCCAACGACTTCGGGCTGGCCGTCTGGGCGCGGATCTTGGATGTGTCGCTCGGCATTGATGTAGCCCCCAGTGATAAAACCAAAATTGGTTTTGGTTTTGGCAAGAAGCGTAACTTTAAGGGCAACTTCCGGCGCAATGCCGATTACACCCTGATGCTGACCGCTGAACAGAAACGCCTGATTATCCGTATGCGCTACTTCAACCTGACGCAAAGTCCAACCGTGGTTAACATCAACCTCTTTTTAGAGCGCTTCTTCTGGCGTAATGAAAGCAAAGTATTTGTGCTCGATCCGCTTGACATGACCTATATGTATTACGTTTTTAATTTCAAACCCGATGAACATCTCAGGGTGTTACTCGAAAACTTTGATCTGATGCCGCGTCCCTCTGGCGTGGGTGTCAAATACCGCGTTGTCACCAAGAAAGCCTTTGGCTTCGGTAAAAAACATACCAACTACTTAAGCAGTAACTTCGGAGCTTAATTCCATGACTAAAATCTTTAAAACCCCCTTTGCGGCGCAAGGGGACAGGGTGTCTATTCCTAATGAAGTTCAGCCAGATGGGGCTGTCTCGTATACCCAGGGTTACGGCTATGATTACGAGCGTGACCAGAATACCGATCCGGCGGCGAAGGATATTGAACGTGAGAAGATGAACGGGATTTTTCACGATATCACCGAAGCGGTGGGTGAAATGCAGACCTTTGGTGTGGCGAAATGGTCGTTAGAGGCACAACCTTATCCCTTGCGTGCGGTGGTGTACCACAATCAGAAACTTTACCAGTCACGTATTGAGAACAACAAGGAGGATCCGGAAGCGGGTAAAGGATGGGTGGAGCTAAAAGCCGACCTGACAGCGGGTGATGTGGGGGCCTATAACAAAGAAGAAGCTAATCAGCGATTCCAGCCACTGGGGAACTATACGCCTGCGGGGTATAGCTATGGCAAAGAAGAGTCAGATACCCGTTTCCAGCCGAAAGGGAACTACCAGCCTGCGGGGAATTATGCACTTAAGGGCGAAAGTTACATTAAGTCGGAATCGGATGATAAATATCAACCCAAGGGAAGTTATTTAGAAACGGGTTATAGCTATTCAAAGAATGAAAGCGATGGTAAATATCAACCGAGAGGCAACTATGCACCTGCGGGCAGCTACGCCCCGAAAGGGGAGAGTTATACGAAAGATGAATCAAATTCCAGATACCAGCCAAAAGGAAATTACCAGCCTACAGGCAACTATGCCGTTCGCGGGGAAAGTTACACGAAAGGGGAATCAGATAGTAAATATCAACCTCGTGGGAACTATCAGCAAGCGGGGAACTACCAACCTGCCGGAAATTATGCGGTGAGGGGAGAGTGCTATACCAGAGGGGAGAGCGATGGACGATATCAATTGCGAGGTATTGCACAAAATTGGCGAAAAGTCGGAGATTTTGGCAAAGATTATAATATTGAGATTCAATTGAGCGAAAATTGCTTAGGCAAATATCTATATATCCAACGTGATGGTTGGGGTTATAGCCTAGTTGGTTTTTTTGTTCCCCCAGTGCCTGGTGTTCGGTTTGGAGTTTCTTTGCATTCACAGGGGTATTGGGATTTTGTCGTATCAACCAATGGTAGGCAATTAAATATGCTAGAGTCTGGTAACGGGCGTGCGGGGGCAGTTTTTATAGTAGATTGAATTATAAGTTAAAAAAAGACAGATGGAACAAAAATGCGGGAATTTCTTTTTTCGTTATGAATTCATAATTGATTATGAAAGTAATTATTTACTTTTTTGATGTATGCCTGTCGTCATTATCACTGCACTTAGTAGTGCATGTTTATTTGCAAGTATTACGTGATGTTTCATTAGCCACTATTGAATAAATAAATTTTATTAATGCCTCATGCGTTATTCTTCTGTTATAAAAATATAATGTGATAAATCTCTACATCACTAGTAGAAATTCACCAATGCCTTTGTAACATTAATGGGGTGGTATCGAGTTTCTTAACATCAGAGTGCCAGTAACTATTTATTGTTACTGGCATTAAATAAATTCAATTACTGAGACAGAATTTTTAGTGAGTTTTCAAACTCTTTTATAAATAGATTATAATCCGTCGTTTGCTTTGACCACTCTAATGCATTTTTACTTAATTGGTGATAATTGCCAACAATGTGTTGGACAGCTGTGGCACATTTCACAGGGTCAATTAATTTAGGGGCGGTAAGGCGGTCATTAATAGGGTCATAAATGTCATGTGGAAAATCAATATTGAGCCCTGTTGTTTGATAATATTCATCCGCTGAAATATCAGGAGTAATACCGATACCGCATACTTTATCTTTTATTGCTTCCGGTTGCCCATTCAATAGAGGGAATATGACAGGTACACCGTTTGACATAGCTTCAATACATGATAAACCAAATGCTTCAGCAACTGGTGTACTGATGTAGATATCAATCATTGAGTAAAACTTAGCTATATCAGTTTGATAGCCAATAAATTCAACATTTTTTTCTAATTTCAATTTAGTAACTAATTTCAGCAAGTCATCTTTTTGTTCACCATCACCGGCAATAATTAATTTAGCATCTATGCTCTGATCTATCAGAGCCTTAATACAGAGAATTGCAATTCCAATACCTTTCAGACCAACCAGTCGTGAAGCTATACCTAAAGTAATGGGGCTATCATAGTTAATAATTTTAGAAGATATCAAAGGTTCTATTGGTAATCTGTTTATTACAGTATTTATTTGGCATGATGGATTAAACCTTAACTCCATGACTCTTTTTGATGCATTAGAAACTGTAATTACAGAGTTCAGCATGTTAAAAAAATCTATAGTTTTTTTATTGTTTTCATATTGCCATGAGCAGCCATGGTCATAATAAACTAAAGTAGTATTTTTAGGCTTGTAGGATAGCCGCGGTATAAAATCCCAAACAATAGTTACATTCGGCTTACTTTTCTCTATTTTTTTAGCTAAAGTGAGTTTTCTTAAGAAAGTTGGGTATTTTATTGTAGTTGAGCCAATGAAATTAGAAAAATTAATGTTAAATTGCAATAATTCATTTTCTAAGTTTTTGTTTATACTGTTACTGGTACATAAAATTTCATTATCAAAAGAACTATTTTTTAAATATTCAATAAAAATACGTTCAGCACCGCCAAAGCCTTGTAAATTAATTAGATGCAACAGTTTCATGTATTCTCCTCTGTTATGATTTTACCCTTTTAACCCAACGTCAAATAAACACTATCCATAAAAAAGCTTTTATTTTTAATGATCTATTTCTATATTGTTCATCAAAAAAAGAAATCCGCTTTTGGAGCATTATTGACCTATCGCCATCGTTATAGGTTGATTGCACACCAATAGGCGTATTTATTCATATCATCCTCCAAAATGATTTACAGCAAGTACAAGCATAGCACTCAATCTCATTTACGTAGACTAATCTGATGAATTGTTGATCGTTACCCCACGAATGGAGCTGGGGGAAAGGAATTATAGTGCCAGCAGTTTGCTTCTCGCTTTTCTCTCACCATTTTATGTCGAGTATCCTATTGATGTGGTCGGCAAATTGCAGGGCTGGATGGGTGGGACGTATTTGGGACGGGTATCGAAAAGCAACCGCAGGTAACTGCGGGTAACTCTCGGCAAGGTGGGACGTGTGAGCACTGATAAATGCGGTAATTAGTTGATTTAAAAGGTGACTCTACTCTCTTCTAAGCCGTAGGTCACAGGTTCGAATCCTGTAGACTACAAAATCAGGATCAATGTGCTGATATCATCTTCTTTTTTTTGGTTAAGGTATATAAGAAAGCTAAAATAGAATATTTTTTCTAATAAATTGTAATCAGAAACTATCGAAGAAAGCGGCAAGAAAAAGGGGGCTTCGTACACCTTTGGCCAACAACAAAATCGATCTTAAAGTTAGAGCGCTTTTATCATTTTTTGTCGGCTATTTTACCAGAATATTACCATCATTTTACCAAAGGCAAATTTGAGACATAAAAAAACCAACCGCAATTGGTTGGTTTTTCTAGGGAAATTTGGTCGGCATGATAGGATTTGAACCTACGACCCCCGACACCCCATGACGGTGCGCTACCAGGCTGCGCTACATGCCGATGACTGTTCCTATAGTACCGTTTTTTATTTTCAAAGCAAGCCCTTAATTTAGTGAGTGATTGATTTTTAAACGATTAGTTTGCTAAAAAACGTTTCACTTCAGTTAGTATCTGTAATAGTTGGGCAAGATTTGGTTTGGAACCCTGAATTTCATTACCGTCTAAATCATACAGATAATATTCCCCATCTCTGGAAAGATAGATCGTATTTTTAGCCGTCGTAATTATCAATGAACCATTATCACCAGTAATAAGCCATGGGTTTTCTCTTTGAGCGTTAAAAAGATCTTCACCTTGTGAGTAATCTTCTGGAGAGTTGCCAACGTGCAGTAAACGTTGCATTAATGTTGTCATGACATCTTGATGACTGGTCAGTTTGTCGATAACTTGTGCAGGTGTACCCGGCCAGTGAATTATCAGAGGAACGTGAATCTGTTCGCGGTTGAATTTGTTATCAGTAATCCATTGCGGAGAGCGATTTATTGTCTCTTCACTCTGTTTGGCTGTAATCACAACGATGGTTTTATCTAGAACGCCTTTATTTTTCAAAGAGTCTAAAATGTTGTAGATTTCAGTATCCAGCGCTTTCTTATCGAATTTACCCGATGTATGAGTAACCCCGTTAATATCCAGAAAGGAGAACCATGGTGCAGAATCGTTGCGTAGATTCAGCCATTGACGCCATTGTGTCACGGTTAAGTTATCGTCTTGCTTGCCTGTGTTTGGCAGTGAGTAATCAGTCAATATCGCTTGACGATAAAGCGGGGTTTGGAATCCATCGGAAGAGAACAGGCCAAATTGATACCCTTGATGCGTCAGTGCATCAACAAGTGCGGATGGTTTTCTTGCATTAAGAACACCATCTAGGTAACCCGATGATATGCCATAGAATAAACCAAACAATGCAGTGTCGTCCTGAATACCCGTGCTGAAATGTTGAGTAAACTGGATGTTGTTTTTTGCAAATTGTTCCAGAGCCGGCATATCATTGATGATATCTTGATTATCCAGCCCATCCACCACGAGTAGCAGTAGATTATAGCCGCGCCCAGTATCCTGATAGGATAAGTTATTCAGTGGATAGTTGATGCTCAAGGCAGCAGGGTTTCCTTGCAGATTAATGCGGCGTTGGTATTCTTGATGATCCAATAATCCATGTTTTTCAAGGAACTTACGCGCTGTCATTGGATAAGAAAGCGGTAGGTTTGATCGTTGCATGGTAATGGGACGGTAAAAGTTGGCGTCTGCCCAGATATACATGAGATGGGAAGCGACAAAAGCGGTGATAAATACCGCGGCCAGTGGTTTTCCGAATCGTTGGCGATTGAGGCTACGTAACTTTTGCCAACTCCATGTACCGAAGAGCATCTGTATCAGGAAAATGATGGGGATACAGATGAACATCAGTTGCCATTCCCTTGTTAATTCCCCTTGTTCCGGGTTAGTGACTAAATCCCAGACTAATGGAGTTAAGTGCAGGTGAAAGCGAACATAGACAGAAGAGTCGAATATCAGCAGCGTTAGGCCCGCCGTTGCCAGTGCGGCTGAAAGAAACCTAAGTAACCGCTGGGATATGACGATGAATGTCAGCGGAAATAAAATAAGTAAGTAGATAGCAAAGATAATAAAGCTGAAATGACCGAGCCAACTGACTAGCGCGTAGATACGCCCAAACAGTGAACCCGGCCAGTCAGATGCAAATAAATAGCGACTGCCCAGCACAAGACTGAACATAATGTTGAACAGGGCGAACCAGTGTCCCCAACTGATCATCTGAGAAACTTTTTCGCGGTAATGCTGACGGCTAGTCACCATATTTTCTTTACATTAAGGTATTAATTGAAATTAATGCGCTTTATCTTCGTTAATTGAAGATTGTAATGCGCGTGCAAACGAGTCTGCGATATGTCTGCGTTGTGCAGGAGCAATGCTCGTATTGATCAAATTCGTTACCATATTACCCAATACCATCAGAGTAAGGTCAGTTGGCGCATGATTTTTCTCGAAAACATTTATTAATTCAGTTAATAAATGTTCAACTTTTTCATCGCTATAGCGAGACGACTGTGGCATAAATCAAATATCCTGAATGTACAAAGCCCTATATCTTACCGTATAGGGGAGTAATTTTCTGCTTTTTTATGACAAATTAATTCCCTATCGTGGGTATTGCTGTAATTTTCTAATCTGCTGCATCGTTTTAGCCTTTGATATATTGAGCATTAGCAATTAAATTTTGAATGCTTTTTGATCATTGGGGTTTTTGGTTGCAGCAAAGAGGCAACAGTGTTTGAATACGCCGCTAATCGCAAGGTTCCATAGGTAGCCAAAGCTGCAAAAGGAGTATAAATAATGAGTCTGGACATTACCCAGATCGCGTTACATCGGCTGATTAAACGTGATGAACAAACGTTGGAAGTCATTTTGCGTGATTCTCTGCTAGATACTAATCAAGTGGTTGAAGAGATGATGGCTGAATTACATCGTGTATATAGTGCAAAAAGTAAAGCCTATGGTTTGTTCAATGAAGAGAGTGAATTGGCGGAATCTCTCCGTCATCTGCGTAAAGGTGATGACGATTTTCTCGGTTTTAGTCGGGCTGCAACGGTTCGCCTGAAAGATGAGCTGGCAAAGTATCCTTTTGCGGAGGGTGGAACGGTTCTGTTTTGCCAATATCGATATCTTGCCGTGGAATATTTGCTGATTGCAGTTCTGAATAGTTGTAACAGCATGTCCGTCAATGAAGAGTTGGATGTGAACACAACGCAGTACCTTGATATTCCTCATGCAGATATCGTAGCAAGAATTGATCTGACTGAATGGGAAACTAATCCTGAATCCAGCCGTTATCTGACTTTTCTGAAAGGGCGGGTAGGGCGCAAAGTTTCTGACTTCTTTATGGATTTCCTTGCTGCCAGTGAAGGTATGAATGCGAAAGTACAGAATAAAGGATTATTGCAGGCGGTGGATGATTATTGCGAATCGGCGCAATTGGATAAAAATGAACGCCAGGCTTATCGTCAACAAGTCTATGGTTATTGTAATGAACAGTTACAGGCCGGTGAGGAGATTAAGCTTGAAGAATTATCCCAGGAATTACCGCCATTGGGAGAGCAAAATTTTCAGCAGTTCTCGCAGGAACAAGGGTATGAACTGGAAGATAGTTTCCCTGCCGATCGTGGGACGTTGCGTCAGTTGACAAAATTCGCGGGCAGTGGCGGAGGATTAACCATCAATTTTGATGCCATGTTAATGGGAGAGCGGATTTTTTGGGATCCAGTGACGGATACCCTGACGATTAAAGGTACACCGCCAAATTTACGTGACCAATTGCAACGTCGTGGTAATCGCTAATTTCCGTATTAGCCAAAGAATAAACCCTAGAAATAAATAACGCCGCAATTGCGGCGTTATTTACTCGGCGTCCCGATAAAAGCTCGACTGTGGCTAATTAAGCACGCAGGAAATCGATGTGCGTCAGTTTAGGTTTAAACGGATGACGCTGTACTGCCTGCACTTTAACTTTAGTTTCTTTACCATCAACAACCAGAGTCATAACTTCGTAGAATTCTGGTTTGCTTTCGTGGTTGATAACTGCATCGTGATCCAGTTCGATAGAAACTGGCTCTTGGTTACCACCGTAGATGATTGCTGGAAACTTGTTAGCTCTACGCAGGCGGCGGCTCGCACCCTTACCCTGCTCTTTACGTACTTCTGCATTAATAGTTAACATTATTTTTTCTCTGTAAAAGAAGAAAATAAATCCTGCTACAGGCGACCCAGCAGCAGGTTCGATACTTGGCCTAACATTATGTATTATGCTAAGCGGGCGGCATTCTAACGAAAAACCGCTATGACAGCAAATAGAAATGCACTATCTGGCTGGTTAGCAGGCAGGTTATTTGGCAAGCCTAGTACAGATCATCAGCCCGTCTAAACCGTCCCTGATAGTCAAAAATTTTTTCCCGGATTTGCCAGAATTGCCCCTTTTTGCGTGCAACAACAAAATCAGGATGGCGTAATAAAGGGCGTTGGTGAGCAATGTCTGCTGCTGTTTGCCACTGGAAAGCGGTTCCCGGCGCACGTTGATGTTGACGAAGGAACTGAAGTTCAAATACTTTCTTCTGAGCAGGAGTGGATAAGCGGAACAGTTCTGAAACATCCGCACCATCTTCATCATAATAGGTGATCTTCAACCACTCTCCTTTGTTGTCATAACCCGGAATTAATTGCATTCCACCACAACGCAGTACCAGCGCATCTTTAAGTTTTAAGGCTGCTTTCAGCATATCATCAGGATCGACTAATATTTCTTCACAGCGGTTACAGCGTCGGGCCGCGATATCATTTTCTGCTCCACAGTGGGGGCATGATTTGAAACGAAAACGGAAATCACATTGTTGTCGTTTTCCATTTTCATCCTCTTCCCAACCTTGGCAACGCCTTCCAAAATGCTCAATGAGCTCTCCGTCTGCTGTACATGTCCCCCAAAACGTATTAGCAAATTGGCAGATGGGACAAAATACCTGTACCGGCTGGCTTTGTGAATTAGGTTTGCTGTTACCGACTTCGGGCGTGTAGAGATCGTGGGGGTTGCCCGCATAATCCAGGATCAGGCAATCTTTTTTATCAGGAAATAAACGCAGTCCACGCCCAACGATTTGCTGATAAAGGCTAACGGATTCCGTGGGCCGTAATATGGCAATTAAATCTACATGCGGCGCATCGAATCCTGTTGTCAGTACGGCGACGTTAACCATATAGCGAAGTCGTTGTTCCTTGAATGCGTTGATCAAGAGATCCCGTTCAGATGTGGGGGTATCTGCGCTGACTAATGCAGCTTGCCCAGTAGGTAATAACTGGAAAATTTCTTTGGCGTGTTCGACCGTAGCGGCGAAAATCATCACACCTTTTCGGCCTTGGGCATAATCAATAATCTGTTTAATGATATGGGGAGTAATGCGCTTTTGGCGTTTTATCTCCCGGTTTAGCTCAGATTCGTTGAATATTCCTTGCTGACTGGTACGAACCTGACTGAAATCATATTGAACTATTGGCATGTCCAGTCTTTCCGGAGAAACCAGAAAGTGGTGTTTAATCATATAACGCAACGGAAGTTCATAAATACAATCGCGAAAAAAACAGCGTTCATCACCGCGTATCATGCCATGATAATGATATTGGTATATCCAGCCATAACCCAGACGATAAGGTGTTGCGGTTAGTCCCAGAATACGTATTTGAGAATTGTTTTTCTGGAGTTGTTGGATAATTTGCTGGTATTGGCTATTTTCATCATCACTGATGCGATGGCATTCATCAATAATTAGCAGTGAAAAATGGTGATCAAAATGCTCCAGATTACGGGCAATGGACTGGATGCTGCCAAAAACGACCTTTCCTTCGCTTTGTTTTTGCTTTAACCCGGCAGAAAAAATATCCGCATTTAACCCATAAGCACAATATTTGCTATGGTTCTGTGCAACGAGTTCCTTAACATGCGCCAAGACTAAAACACGGCCGTGAGCTAACTTTGCCAATTCAGCGATAACGAGGCTTTTACCTGCACCTGTTGGTAAAACAATCACTGCCGGCTCTTTGTGTTGGCGAAAATAGTGAATGGTAGCATCTACCGCTTCTTGTTGATAAGGGCGTAAAGTAAAAGCCATTTTTATGTTACTGTCACAGGTATCAGGTAAAAGAATGGGTATAGAGAATAACATCTTTCATTTAGCCTTGCTGCTGAGAAAATGTTTGTCATTCTTTCTTTTTCTAGGATTAGACGGGCTATAACGAGTGATTTATTATTGTTATAGTTATTTTAGTGATGACTATTATGGTAATTATCTGTTTAACTTAGTATCACCGTAGTAGCCTTGAAAATATTTGCAATATCAAAGGCATATTTACGTGTGTTTATTTTTATCAGGGACATCTATTCATGCGATTGGATAAGTTTTTATCTCAACAGTTAGGTATTAGCCGTAATGATGTGGGGCGTGAGTTACGAGCAAAGCAGGTTACTGTCGATGGTGAAGTCATCAAAACAGGCACTTATAAGTTGAAACCCGACCAACAAGTTGCTTATAACGGAACGATATTGCAACAATTAAATGGCCCACGCTATTTTATGCTGAACAAGCCACAGGGATATGTGTGTTCGACAGATGATCCGTCAAACCCGACGATTTTATATTTTATTGATGAACCTGTTGCCCATAAATTACATTCGGCCGGGCGCTTGGATATTGATACTACCGGGTTGGTTTTGCTGACGGATGATGGACAGTGGTCACATCGTATTACGTCTCCTAAACATCATTGCGAAAAAACTTATCTTGTTACATTAGAACACCCGATATCGGAGGATACTGAGCAACAATTTCTGGCAGGAGTCCAGTTGAATGGTGAGAAGACACTGACAAAACCAGCAAAGTTAGAAATTATCGAACCCCAAATTGTACGTCTGACCATCAGTGAAGGGCGTTACCACCAAGTAAAACGAATGTTTGCAGCAGTGGGGAACCATGTTGTTGAACTTCATCGGGAAAGAATCGGTGAAATTTATCTCGATCCTGAATTAGCGCAGGGAGAGTACCGAGCGCTAACTGATAGCGAGATTAATAGCATACAAATGCCAACACCTTAACTTCTTACCCTTCAACTGATTCAGGAGTAACTGCGTGCAACAACAGCGAGTATCCTATTTGGGATTAGTCATGATCCTTGGCTTGCTTTCTATGCTAATGCCATTGGCAATTGATATGTATTTGCCAAGTATGCCAACGATCGCTGAAAATTTTGGTGTCAGTGATGGTTTGGTTCAGATGACGCAGAATAGCTATATTCTGGGTTTTGCCATCGGTCAAATGTTTTATGGGCCAATGGCGGATAGTTTGGGGCGTAAGCCTGTCATTTTAGGGGGAGTTATTGTTTTTGCTATATCTTCTGCCGCGTGTGCTTTAGCCCAAGATATTCACACCTTTATTTCCATGCGTTTCTTGCATGGTTTTTCTGCTGCCGCTGCCGGTGTTGTAATCAATGCCCTGATGCGTGATATGTTCACAAAAGATGAATTTTCCCGCAGCATGTCTTTTGTCACCTTAGTGATGGTTATTGCACCTTTATTAGCTCCCATGTTAGGTGGGATGATGCTGATATGGTTCAATTGGCATGCCATTTTTTGGTCAATCGCTATTGCAGCGGTAGTCTCTGCGGTTTTGGTCACTTTCTTTATTAAGGAAACATTGCCGAAGGAAAAAAGGCAGCGCTTTAATTTAAAAAACACGCTAATGCAGTTTATTATGCTGTTCCGGCAACGTCAGGTATTGTGTTATATCTTAGCCAGTGGTTTTTCCTTTGCCGGTATGTTCTCTTTCCTGAGTGTCGGGCCATTTGTTTACATTAAATTAAATGGCGTGTCTGAACAGAATTTTGGTTACTATTTTGGGCTGAACATTATTTTTCTGTTCATTATGACAACTATTAATAGCCAGTGTGTTCGTAGATACGGTGCATTGAAAATGTTGCACATTGGGTTGCTCGTCCAATTTGTCATGGGGCTGTGGTTATTGTTTAGTACCCTGTTTGATCTGGGATTTATTTCTTTAGTCATAGGCGTTGCTATTTATATCAGTGGAATTTCTATGATCACATCTAACACAATGGCTGTTGTGTTAGATGATTACCCGCATATGGCCGGAACCGTTTCTTCACTGGCAGGAACAATCCGTTTTAGTATTGCTGCATTGGTGGGGGCCACTTTGTCTTTTATGCCAGGAGAAAGTGCTTGGCCGATGGTAGGAGCAATGGTGTTATGTGCGACATTGGGAATGCTGCTTATTATCCAAGTACGTAAGGCACAAAAATAAAAAACTAAAAGGCTGTCTCTTTGTATGGGATGGCCTTGTGTTATCACTTCTGTTTATTATCTCTTCTTCACTCTTAGGTATAAGAACATATAGATTTTCTTAAGATTTTTTTCTATGTATTTAGAGCTAAGTTTGCATTTTCCCTCCTAAAATTCCTTGAATGCGCAAAGAGGCGATTGACTGCATTGATAGACAGGAAATACCGAATGATCATCAAATAAATGTAGAAAATTATTAATTTCGTTATGTTCAGATAGTATTAATGTGTTGGCTTTTTGTTAACTTTTTATGATTGGTTTCATAACTACAAATGATAATGGTGTCGTTATTAATTAACCTATTGTAAAAAAACAAAATTAATCTTTTTCTGGCGTTAGGTGAAGTCTAAAGAAAGCAAATATGTAAATGAATCTTGAATAAAAAGTTGCCATATTGCGTGAAAATAAGTTGAATTATTTACTTAAACAGTATAAATATATACAAAATGCGAGTTTGATCGCACTTTTTCAGGATGAAAAGGGAAGTAAGTGCGATAATGTGGTTTTCATTTTAACCTTTTTTTTACTTTTCTGTTGGGTGGTTATTCGGTTTTGACGAGTCGATAACCGACATCTGGTGGTTAGATGTATTAATGTTGTTTCTGATAGGAATAATACGTGAATAATATCCAACTTTCGGTAGTACACAGACTGCCGCAAAGTTATCGGTGGTCATCTGGGTTTGTTGGTACAAAAGTTGAAATTTTACCAGCAGAAGAAACAGATATAGGGAACAGCCTGACGGGGCTGAAGTTGTTAAGCCATGAAGGCGAAAAAGCACAGGAGATTTTGCGTACTATAAATCAGTCTATCGCTGATATGCAGATACTAAGTGCAGTGATTGAATGGGAAGGGGAGCCATGTTTGTTTTTTGCTAAGGAAGACGAAAGTGCAGTGATATGTCGTCTTAAGACGTTAGGAGCTGCAATTGCGGAAAACATAACGGCGTTATATCCGCTATAATTTTTTTACCCATCAATAAAAAACGCTTCTATTCAGGAAGCGTTTTTTATTGCTTGCAAGGGAATTTTTTGAATAATACGGCCTTATGCCCGACTTAATGATGGGTTATATTGTGGCCTTTGTATCATCTGATAGTACTCGCCTTGCACCATAGTATCGTTTATTCCAATAGTTATCAGTCAACTTAGAGACGATAACCCCACTACTGGTTGAAGCATGCACAAATTGATTATTGCCGATGTAAATACCAACGTGACGCATATAACGGCCAGTCTTGAACAGTACTAAATCACCTGCACGTAATTTAGAACGGCTAACGGTTTGACCTATACGCTGTTGTTCTGATGTTGAACGTGGTAAATCCATGCCGAATTGATCGTGAAAAGTACGCTGTACAAAAGCAGAACAGTCAATGCCGCGTTTTGTATTCCCGCCTAACCGATAAGCAACCCCTTTCCAGTCTGCATATTGATTAAGTAACTTGGATTTAATACCTAAGTTGTTAACTAAAGTTTCAAATTCATCCTGAGATGGTTGCAGTAAGAAATGCTTTTGAGAGTTTACTGCATGCGTCTCAGTATGCTTATTACGTAGTTTGGAATCTGGTGAACTACATGCGGTTAGTGCCACTGCCGCCAGAATTGCGGGTATCAACCGCAATATATATCTCAGTATTGGTTGAGATTTGACCATTATATTAATTTTCCCTTGCAGCCCTTAAATCTGATTTATTACCACCATAAAAACACTAAACGTTTTAAAGCCTAGTAAGAGTATGATGAATTAACAAATTTTCTGTCCCTAAAGTGTGTGAAGCAACACATTTTATTAGTTTCTTTACAAAACGCATTATTTTAACAAACAGGACGCAGGGAAGATTACTTAATTCATTAGTAAAAAGCGAGAGACAAAAAGAGGTATTTACAAAAAATTAGATTACTAACTAAGAGGTTAGAATGGCTTGTTGTTATTTTATACTGGTATGGTGAAAATTTTATGGTAATTGAGGAGATAGCTGATATCTCCTCAATATTATGGCCTTAATTTGTCTGTCTGATATGCGGTAATTTCTTATCCAGCCATTCTGCTATGTTGTCACTCAGTGGCGTCAGTAATACCCAACTCATGCCGACCAGCGTCAGAGACAGGGAGCCTACGGCAACATCTGTAAACCAGTGAGCGCCTGCCATAATGCGAGGAAGGGCGAAAGTGATCATAATCAGCAGGGCAATAAAAAATGCGCCGCGGGAGACATAACGTAGAATAAAGCTGCTGAAAATCAATAGCATCAGGCCATGATCGCCAGGGAAACTGTCTTTTGAGGCATCTTTTGTATGCCAACTTGTCATACTGTCTATACGGTTGACGTTTTCAAATGTCAATGTTGGGCTTGGACGAGTGACAGGTATCTGGTGACCTATCTGATTAATGATGACAGCGGAGATGAGCATGACGAGGCCAATCATGAAAAGTCGGCGTTTACCCGCATAATCTTGTTTGCGAAATGCACTGTAATAAAGCATTCCCATAAAAAGTAGCGAGATCACATCAAATGCTCTGACATTGGCGATTGCTACAAATAGGGTAAATTTTGAGTTTGGCAGCAGTTTCTCATTAAAAAAATAAAAAATAGAAGAATCAATGTGAAACCAAAAGCCGTGGTTCTCAGGTAAGTACCATGAGAGAAACAGGGAGATGCCAAGGATATTAAGCATAAGTATAGCGAGTGGGCGACTGCGAGTCATGAAGTACCTATCTAACACGTAAAATGGTTTTAGTAGACAAATTAACAAGGGGGGCACTATAACAAACTTTCCAGAAAAGGGTAATCGCTGTGGGATGTAATTGTTAACGTATGGTTATATCAGCATATTTTTAAAGTTAATCGGTTAATTTTTTCTCATTAATATGGAAATGGTTCAATGATATCGGAAAAATAGCTAAATCCCAATTTCAGTACCGATAATATATATTTGATGCGACATTGATACCTGACTATTATTAAATAACCAAGAATTGACTCCTTCATATCCAAACTTATTGGAATATTCTGTTGAATTGCGGGCTGAATAAATAAAAGGTATAAAGAAATTTTTCCATTTGCCGTTATATAGACAGCAGAGTGTTACGCTATTATCTGGTTTAAAATTAGCGCGGGGCTAAAATTGAAAAAAGATAATAATACCTGTAGTGGAGATTGACTGCTTATGTTACGAAAAATGACGACTTTTTTGTTTATGTCCCTATCTTATCCTGCAATGGCTCATTCTCCGTCAACTTCAAATTCTGGAACTATTCATTTTCAAGGTGCTATCGTCGATCCTCCATGCCAATTTAGTTGGGATGAAGAACATACTGAAATGGTTTGTTGGTATAATGGCGAAAAAATAACTCAAGATAAAGTAATTGAATATCAACAGGATAAGAAGATTCTGTTGTCTCTTCGAAAACATATCGGAACAGAAGAAATCAGATGGGTGGGAGAAAATAAGAAATTAGGCATTATTACTATAACTTATCACTAAATGTTATATGTAATAAATATAATTATCTTGTTTGTTTTATTTAAATAATATAAATGAAATTTGCAGAAATTATTTGTGATTTAGTTCAATGAACGATTTTTAATAACATTTTTGTAAATTATTTAATAAAGACATTAACTTTATTTTTTAGTTAAAGATTCACTTTTGATATTTATCAATAAAATGTGTCAATGTCGTATTTTTTTCATGTGAAATAGTTATGATGAAAAGGAAGGAATAAAAAGTAGTTGAGTCTGAGTTAATGGAAAAACGAAAGTGAGGTGACCATGCGAAATTATCTTAAATTGCTAATTAGCTGTTTGTTGGTTTCATGGCTTTCTTATGGGTATGCAGAATCTAATGGAGGAGTAATTCGGTTTTCAGGTGCAATTGTTGATCCAGGATGTCAAGTTGTCGTATCAAATATTCAAGCTAATATCTCTTGCTATCGGTTAGGGAAAAACCTCACTGTTAAGCAAATCATCTCAACTAAGAAAACAACAAATAATGTTATGCTTCCCGGGAATATTGGTGTTTCCAGTGTGAAGTGGACGGATAACCAAAAACGAGTGGCAATCGTTAATGTGGATTATTTCTGATTTAATAGGTAATGAGTTGCTCTTTTTATCGAATATTATTTCGACGAAGAGAGCAGCTCATATTTAAAGAGTATAGGATTAATCACAACGTCCCATATAACGACGTTCTGCAATATGAATGCGGATTTTTTCGCCTGAACTCAGATACTCAGGAACTTGAATAGTCAACCCTGTACTCATTTTGGCGGGTTTAGTTCTGGCACTTGCTGATGCGCCTTTAATACCCGGAGATGTTTCTTCAATGACCATATCAACAGTTTGTGGTAATTCAAGAGCCAGTAATTGTCCATCCATTGTTAGGACTTGCATTCCCGGTAAACCCTCTTCTGGAATGAAAAGTAATTCTTCTTCGATTTGATCTTTCTTGAAGTGATAGGGGGTGAAATCTTCATCATCCATAAAGATATATTCATCACCATCAATGTAAGAAAAACTTACACTACGGCGAGTTAATGTGATGGTTTCAAGAATGTCATCACCTTTGAAACGCTCTTCCACTTTCTGACCAGTACGAATATCAGTAAAACGCATTTTATACAAAGTGCTGGCCCCGCGTGCGCTAGGAGACTGAATATCGATGTCTTTGACTAATAGTAGTTTTCCATTGTAGCTGATTGCAGCACCGCGTTTAATTTCATTGGCTTTAGCCATAGATACCTTCCATAAGAACGAGGAAATAGTGGAATGAATATTCAAGTGGCGACAAAATTACTCGCAGTCGGTCTGTTAGGCAAGAGTTGAATGAATTCCCCAGTAAAAATACTGGGGAATAAGGAAGGTATCAGCGATAAGTAGGCAACAAATTAAACAAAGAGAGAATATGGGCTGTCGCATTGATCAAGCCGAACAGAATAACAAAGACTATCAGAAAATTACCGCCCGGAACTCGATAGCCAGATGTTGGATAACGCTTACGACTAGCTCGAACCATTAACGCAGGGATAATCACTGCCCAGATGGTTGCAGCCAGACCAGCAAAGCCGATTGCGTACAAAAAACCATTGGGGAAAATCAGTGCCAGTACAGTGGGCGGAACAAATGTAATTAATGCTGACTTAAGACGGCCTTTGCCACTGTCATCGAATTTAAAAAAGTCGGCCAGATAATCAAACAACCCCAGCGATACGCCTAAGAATGAACTTGCCAGTGCCATATATGAGAAGGCATTCAGGAACTGGGTTACGGTTACATTGTTGGAGGTATTATCCATTTGTTGCAGTAAGTTACCAATATTGCCCCCATCCGCAATAATTTGTTTGAACGCTTCACGGGGAATGTTTCCCTGAATCACGTACTGCCACAAAATATAGATGACTAATGTTATTAATGTTCCGTATAACAAGCTGCGAGCAACAGCTTTACTGTCTTTGTGATAGTACTTAACAAGCCCGGGAACATTACCGTGATAGCCAAATGAGGCGAGTAGATAAGGCAGGGCGACTAAAGCGTAAGGCAAATAATTCGCTTCGGTATTGGCTTGATCAAATAAAATAGCTGGTTTTACTTCAGTAAACATACCACCGACAGACATGATAAAGGTGATTACCATACCACCTATCAGGATAGTGCTTAAACGGTCTACAGCTTTCGTGGATAACCAGACAATGAAAGCAACGATAAAGGCGAAGATCAGGCCAGCTACGGGTTGTGTTATCGGGATAATATGCCCAATGTTGTGAACAATAATTGAGCTCCCCGCTGAAACATAAGCATAGGTCAGGATATATAGCACAAAAGTGATGGATAAGCCTGTCAGGATGCTCCAGCCATTGCCTAGTAAATCTTGGGTAACCGTATGGAAACTGGAGCCAGCGGGATAATGCAGATTAGCTTCCATAATCATCAGGCTAGAAAAATACAGGCATGCACAGGTATATACCAGCAAAATGATTGAGCCTGTAAACCACACGCCTGAAGTAACGATAGGAATGGAAAACATACCAGCACCGATAGCAGTACCGGCAATAATCATCGCGCCGCCAAATATGGAGGGGCGTTTTAAATTTTGCGTTACCTCAATGGTCATAGAGACTCCCTGATGAATGGTGTTACCTTGTACTAGCGCAAAGATACATTAATGAATAATATGTGTAAATAAATATTTATGGAAACTAATTAAGTCACGTTGTCGCATTTAGGATACATTTGCCGATAACTCAGGTAAGGCAGGTTATTTGAATGAACCTGCCTTAAGGGATATTAAGTTTCTGAGTAGAATTGTGCCTTTTGCCATAGCTTGATGGCATTGCGGCTGGCTTCAAAATGCGGTTCAGGAAGATAATTAGGATCGCACCAAATGAGTTGTGAACATTTCTCTGGTTCCATTAATTTAGGCTCACCTCCGGTATACTGTGCTAACAAACAGACTGAAACTGTGTGTTTTCCTTCTTCATGATAAGTTTCGAGATTATTGCAAATACCATAAACCTTGGGGCTTTGGATTGTCAGACTAATTTCTTCCTGAATTTCACGAATAGCGCAGTCTTCAAACGTTTCGCCAGGATCAACATGCCCGCCAAAGATTGACCAATATGGCGCATGTTTGCTGGTACGTTTTCCCAATAAAACTTCACCCTTATCGTTAACGATAACAACACCTACTCCGACAACAACTGACACTGATATATTCCTCCGGATAGAACCTAATGACGCTGGTTCAGATAGCTTTTAGCTATCTGTAACAGTTTTCTTTTGTTACTTAATAAGAAAACATATTGCAGCATATTTTTACTTTTAGATCGCGGTGACACAATGATCAATCAAGGCGTAATTTTAACTGAAACGATTCAATTTTGATGATATAAATACATAGATAAATCTTAACGTTACTTATGACTGCTTATTCAGGAGAAACCGGGCAAGATGAGCCGCCGAGTTGCCACAATTACCTTAAATCCAGCTTATGATTTAGTTGGTTTATGCCCAGATATTACTAAGGGAACCGTTAACCGTGTACAGACAGCGGGGTTGAATGCTGCTGGTAAAGGAAACAATGTTGCGAAGGTACTGCGTGACTTAGGGATTGATGTTACTGTCAGCGGTTTTTTGGGGCGGGAGAATCAGGAAGGGTTTCAGCAGTTTTTCAGCGAAAATGATATGGTAAATCGCTTCCATTTGGTTTCAGGGCGAACGCGAATCAATGTAAAACTGACAGAAAAACACGGTGAAGTGACGGATTTTAATTTTTCCGGTTTCCATGTAACGCCAGAAGAATGGAATCAATTTGTCAGTAATTCTCTCACGTGGTTGGGGCAGTTTGATATGGTTGTTGTCAGTGGTAGTTTGCCAGAGGGAGTGACGCCTGAGTTGTTTTCAGATTGGATGATACAACTACGACAGTGTTGCCCTTGTGTTATTTTTGACAGTAGCCGTGAAGCTTTCGTTGCGGGCCTTGACGCATTGCCATGGCTGATAAAACCTAATCGCCATGAATTGGAAATTTGGGCAGGTAAGCCACTGCCGGATTTAAACAGTGTGATTGATGCTGCCCATGAGTTACGTAACAGAGGGATTGCCCATGTCGTCATATCATTGGGAGAGCAGGGCGCGTTATGGGTTAATTCCTCTGGCGCGTGGTTGGCAAAACCACCCCATTGTGAGGTGGTCAGCACTGTTGGGGCAGGGGATTCCATGGTGGGTGGATTGGTTTATGGTTTGCTGATGCGTGAATCCAGTGAGCATACGTTGCGTCTGGCAACCGCAGTTTCTGCACTTACGGTCAGCCAGTCGAACGTTGGAATTAGAAGCCGTACTGAACTTGCTTCAATGATGTCAAGGATTGAACTGACTTCAGTCAGATAATCAGCTTTGTTGGGATTTCAGCCAGGCAATTTCCTGAGCCCAAATATCTGGATTGATCGTTTCGAGTACTAAGGGAATACCATTGAAGCGATCATCTTTCATGATATAGCTGAAAGGCGTTTTGCCGATATTACCTTCGCCAAGACTGTGATGCCGGTCAACCCGGCTGGAAAATTCACTTTTAGCATCGTTCAAGTGCATCGCTTTAAGATATTTGAACCCGACTATTTTATCGAATGCCTGAAAAGTTTCATCGCAGTCTTTTTCAGTGCGTAAATCATAGCCAGCAGCGAAAGCGTGACAGGTATCAATACAGACACCAACCCGGCTTTTGTCTTCAACACCGTCAATAATTGCAGCGAGTTGTTCAAATTTAAAACCAAGGTTGGTTCCTTGTCCGGCGGTATTCTCAATGACAGCAATGACGCCTTGTGTTTTGTCTAACGTGATATTAATGGATTCTGCGATACGAGCGAGGCACTTATCTATGTCAATTTTATTGAGATGGCTGCCCGGATGGAAGTTGAGCAGACCGATGCCTAACTGCTCACAGCGTTGCATTTCATCAAGAAAAGCGGCACGGGATTTTTCCAGTGCTTCCGTTTCAGGATGACCAAGATTGATTAAGTAGCTGTCATGGGGAAGAATTTGTCGGTTGCCATAACCATAACGTTCACAGTTTGCCTTAAATTTATCAATAACTTCTGTTGATAGCGGCGGGGCGTGCCACTGGCGCTGATTTTTCGTGAACAGGGCAAATGCTGTTGCTTTTAATTCGTGGGCTCGGATCACCGCCTGATCAACACCACCCGCAGCGCTCACATGGGCTCCAACAAATTTCATATTCTTTTCTCCTATTTTCTCGTCATTATGGCATTGTTTGTTCCGTTGATACAATTTTGCCGGAAACAGTCAATTCAACTGAGAGTTAGATCCTCTTCAGGCTGGATTAGCTAAATAAATGCTGAATGCCTTGATTGATGATTAGCCCTCCCACCATTAGCCAAATAAACAAAATGAGTGCCAATAAAATGGGCTTAACTCCTGCCTGACGAATAGCACTGATATGCGTGGTTAAGCCCAAAGCAACCATTGCCATTGCCAGCATGACGGTATCTATAGCAATGATATTGTTAACAAGGGATTCAGGTAATAAATGAAAGGAATTAAAACCTGCTGTCGCAATAAAGAACACCGCAAACCACGGAATAGTGATTGGGGATTTTTTCTGATCGGTCTGGCAATGTGCTGTTTCCATGCGGTTGATATAACCAGAAAGTAGCAACAAGAATGGTGCCAACAACATCACTCGGATCATCTTGCTAATGACGGCCGCATTTTCAGCATCGCTTCCTAATGTATGCCCAATAGCGACAACTTGAGCGACTTCATGAACAGTTGAACCAGAAAAGATACCAAATGTTTCTTGAGAAAAGTTAAACCACTGGTAATGGGCATTGAGCTGATAAAACCACGGGTAGATAAAGATTGCAAGCGTACCAAAAATTACCACAGTAGATACAGCCACAGCGACTTTGCTGGCAGCGGCTTTGACAACGGATTCTGTTGCCATAACAGCCGCAGCGCCACAAATGCTGCTGCCGGCACCTATCAGAATGACGGTTTGGTTATCCAACTGAAAAAAAGAGCGTCCAACCCATAAGGCGATAAAAAAAGTTGAAGACAGCATAATGACATCAATCAGTATTCCTGTTGCGCCTACTTCGGTGATTTGTTGGAACGTTAATCGAAAGCCGTAAAGAATGATGCCTGCCCGCAACAAATAATGTTTGGCAACATGAACGCCACTATCACAAATGGGTTTTAAAAAAGGATATAGTGTATTGCCGACACAAATTCCTAATAAAATAGCGAGTGTCAGTACGCCTAACCCCATGTTTATAAGCCACGGAATATTACCAATATAGATAGCGAAGGCAGTCAGGATTGCGGTTAATATGAATCCAGGAATTAATTTTATTGCAGTGTGTTGGTGGCTTTTTTCTGGTTCACCGAATTGAGTTTCAGACATTTGGGCTACTCTATTGCTTATGTGTTTTGGGAATAAGCATATATCCAATCTTAAAATCAATAAAATTGATAATTTTTATATATATAACTACTAAAAGTAGTTAATTGCGGGTGACTTTTGTTAAGTTGCATAATACTGTCTAAAATCAAGACTACCTTTCAACTTAATTTGCTTCCCGTGAGGCCATATGCGTATCACTCTGAGACAACTGGAGATTTTTGCAGAAGTTCTGAAAAGTGGTTCAACGACACAGGCTTCTCAGCAGTTGGCGTTATCACAATCTGCGGTGAGTGCTTCACTGACAGATCTCGAAGGACAGTTAGGAGTACGGCTGTTTGATAGAGTGGGGAAACGTCTGGTGACTAATGAACATGGGCGTTTACTCTATCCTAAGGCATTAGCATTACTTGAACAGGCTGGTGAAGTGGAACAGCTTTTCAAACTTGAATTGGGGGCATTGCGGTTAGCGGCCAGTAGCACGATTGGCAACTATATGTTACCTGAAATGCTGGCGAAATATCGTCAGGATTACCCTGATACACCATTAGAATTGAATATCGGCAATACTGAAGATGTCATAAAGGCAGTTGCAGAATTTCGTGTCGACTTGGGATTGATTGAAGGTTTGTGCCATGACCCTGAATTGATCACTCAACCGTGGATGAAAGATGAGCTCATTATCTTTTCTTCGCCGGAAAGTTCATTATTACAGCGTGATCTTACTATTGAGGATTTGATTACAGCACCTTGGATATTGAGGGAAAAAGGATCAGGAACCAGAGAAGTGTTAGATCATCTTTTATTCTCACAAATTCCTCGGTTCAATATCGCAATGGAGTTGGGAAATTCGGAAGCCATCAAACATGCGGTTCAATATGGAATGGGGATCAGTTGCCTTTCACGGAAAGTCGTTCAAGAGCAACTAAAAAACGGGACGTTAACAGAGCTCATAATCCCTGGACTTAGCCTCAATCGCAACCTGTATTTGATTTACCATCGCCAGAAACATATGTCCAATGCACTGCAAAAGTTACTGAATTATTGTCGCTAATGTTAAGAGCATAATCGTGTAGCTTATAATTGGTTATGGATTATGAAGGTATCTTATAACCACGAATCGCTGCTATTCTGGAAACGAGGATTTGTTACAATTCCACATTAAAGTTATTTTAATGATATAGGAATAGAATGTCTCAAGAACAGTGTACGCCACGGGATCAGGCTCCGAAAAACCTGCGCCGTGAATTAAAAGCACGACATATGGCAATGATTGCCATCGGTGGATCAATTGGTACGGGATTATTTGTTGCCTCAGGCGCAACTATTTCTCAGGCTGGCCCGGGTGGAGCTTTACTTTCCTATGCCTTAATTGGCCTAATGGTCTATTTCTTGATGACCAGCTTAGGCGAATTGGCTGCGTACATGCCGGTTTCGGGATCATTTTCAACCTATGGCTCCAAATATGTGGATGAAGGTTTTGGCTTCGCATTGGGCTGGAACTACTGGTATAACTGGGCGGTGACAATTGCTGTTGACCTTGTCGCTGCACAATTGGTTATGGGGTACTGGTTCAGTGATGTTCCTGGCTGGGTATGGAGTGCATTGTTCCTTGGCCTGATTTTTCTGTTGAATTTTATTTCTGTTAAAGGCTTTGGTGAAGCAGAATATTGGTTCTCCTTGATTAAAGTTTCTACGGTTATTGTTTTCATCATCGTTGGTATTCTGATGATCGTCGGCATTATGAAAGGTGCTGAGGGGGCTGGCTGGCATAATTGGGCCGTTGATGATGCGCCATTTGCAGGCGGTTTTGCTGCTATGATTGGCGTAGCAATGATTGTCGGCTTTTCCTTTCAGGGGACAGAATTAATCGGAATCACCGCAGGGGAATCTAAAGATCCGGCGAAAAATATTCCTCGTGCTGTTCGTAAGGTATTCTGGCGTATCCTGCTGTTTTATGTGTTCGCCATTTTGATCATCAGTCTAATCATTCCTTACACTGATCCAAGCTTATTGCGTAATGGAGTGAAAGATATCAGTGTCAGTCCATTCACATTGGTGTTTCAAAATGCCGGATTGCTGTCAGCCGCTGCCATAATGAATGCGGTGATATTGACTGCTGTACTTTCGGCAGGAAATTCAGGAATGTATGCCTCTACCCGAATGTTGTTCACGCTCGCAAGAGAAGGTAAGGCACCGAAAATTTTTGGTCATTTGTCAAAAGGTGGGGTTCCACGTAATGCACTTTATGTAACCACGGTGGTGGCAGGATTGTGTTTCCTCAGCTCTATGTTTGGCAACCAAACCGTTTATCTGTGGTTATTGAATACCTCAGGAATGACCGGGTTTATCGCTTGGTTAGGAATTGCAATCAGTCATTACCGTTTCCGTAAAGGCTATGTTGCGCGCGGGCTGGATCTGAATGATCTGCCATATCGTTCCGGTTTCTTCCCTATTGGGCCAATTTTTGCCTTTATTTTGTGTCTGGCAATCACATTGGGGCAGAACTATCAGGCGTTTCTGCAAGATAAGATTGATTGGTATGGTGTTATTGCAACGTACATTGGCATTCCGCTATTTCTGATTATTTGGTTTGGTTACAAATTGAAAAAGAAAACTCGCTTTGTTAAGTACAGTGAGATGGAATTTCCAGTATTCAAATATACTAATAAAGAATAGTTGTGAATAAATATTCAATGGATTGATATTTATTGATTACAACATTATGACTTTTATGTGAAAGAGAGCTGCCTATTCTGTGATAGAATCGGCAGTTTTTATTTTTCAGGGGATTAAGGAAAAAATATAGTCTGTAAATTTGGTATACACCGAATCAATCGCATTGATAAGTATTCTTATTTGCTTTATTGTTAGCGCCACAATTGTTGCATGAAGAGGCTAACTAAAGTGAAGTTTGTATTCCGAGCAGTCGTGAAAAGTATGGGTGTCAGTTTGATAGCAGGCTCTGCCATGATGGCAAGTTTTGCATCTTGGGCTGAAACAGTCACTGATGTTGCTGGACGTACTGTGGAAGTGCCTGAGAAAGTCAATCGGATTTTGTTGGGCGAAGGTCGTCTATTCCATTCTGTTGCACTGCTGGAAGGAGATAAACCTCTGGCTCGCATTGCTGGCTGGCAAGGTGATTTCCGCAAGTTAGATCCACAAACTTACGCCATCTATAAAGCTAAATTCCCTGAAATCGATAACATTCCCCTGATTGGTAATACCAGCGAGGATAGTGTCAGTTCTGAAAAAGTACTTACATTGAATCCTGATGTTGCTATTTTCGGCCTGTCTGGGCATGGTCCCGGAAAAAACAGCGAACTGGTAAAACAGTTGGAAAAAGCGGGTATTCCGGTTGTTTTTGTCGATTTCCGCAATGATCCTTTGAAAAACACATTACCTAGCCTCCGTATGCTGGGCAAAATCCTGCACCGTGAAGAACAAGCAAATGCTTACGCCGATTTTTATGAAAAAAATCTGAAACTGGTGACTGATATTACTGATCGTATACCAGAAGCTGAGAAACCTTCCGTATTTATTGAGTTAAGAGCTGGCTCCAGCGAAGATTGCTGTGGTACGGCAGGTAACGGCAATATGGGGAATTTCATTGACTTGGCTGGAGGCAAAAACATCGCCAAAAATGTATTGCCGTCTCCATTGGGTACAATGAATCTGGAAAAAGTGATTGCCGATGATCCTTATATCTATATTGCAAGTGGTGCACAAGATCCGGGTGATAAAGATGAGGGCATTAAAATGGGAGCTCAGACTTCCGCAGATATTGCCCGTGCTGGATTAAAAGCCATCACTGAACGTAATGGCATCAACACGTTAACCGCAGTGAAAGAAGGCCGTAGTTATGCTATTTGGCACCACTACTACAATTCTCCTTATAATGTTGTTGTTACGCAAATTTTTGCCAAATGGTTCTACCCTGAAAAATTTGCTGACTTAGATCCACAGCAAACATTGAAAGAGCTTCACAATAAATTCTTGGCTGTTGAACCAGCAGGTACGTATTGGGTTAGTGAGAAATAAGTAGTAACAGGTAATAAAAATGAGCGTCACTACCGAGCCTATGCCAATGGTGAAACAGAAATTGAATGAGTGCGATATAAAAGCACATTATCGTCATATCCTGCGTCGACGTGTTGCATGGATATTGTTCATCATTTTGGTGATTGGCACTTCTGTTGTACTGGATTTTACAATGGGGCCATCGGGGTTATCACTGCAAACCCTTTGGCAAACACTGGTTTCACCGGAAAGTGTTAACGCAGCAACACGGGTGATTGTTTGGGATATTCGATTACCCTATGCTCTGATGGCGGTAGTGATTGGCCTGTCTCTCGGGCTGGCCGGTGCTGAAATGCAGACAATCTTGAATAACCCATTAGCCAGCCCGTTTACTTTAGGTGTTTCCAATGCCGCTTCTTTTGGTGCGGCATTGGCGATTGTGCTTGGAATTGGTATTCCTGGCGTTCCGGATCAGTGGTTCATCTCGGCAAATGCTTTTCTTTTTGCATTGCTGGCCGCGTTGATGCTTGATGGCATTACCCGCTGGACCAGAGTGGCAACCTCCGGTGTTGTATTGTTCGGTATTGCGATGGTATTTACCTTCAATGCGCTGGTTTCTATGATGCAATTTATCGCCACGGAAGATACCTTGCAGGGTTTGATCTTCTGGACAATGGGGAGCCTTTCCAGAGCGACGTGGGAAAAATTGGGCGTTATGATGCTGGTCCTTTCCGTTATTATGCCTATCTCAATGAGCAACTCTTGGAAATTGACCGCGTTGCGTCTGGGAGAAGATCGTGCTACCAGCTTTGGAATCAATATCAGCCGCCTTCGTTTAGGAACATTACTGCGTATTAGTATCTTGACTGCATTAGCGGTTGCGTTTGTTGGTCCAATTGCTTTTATCGGGTTAGTGGCACCTCATATCGCCAGAATAATGTTTGGTGAAGATCATCGTTTCTTTCTGCCTGCAAGTGCATTAATTGGCGCATTGGTTTTGTCGATGGCCTCCATTGCCTCTAAGAACTTGATCCCGGGTGTCATTATACCGGTGGGGATCGTGACATCGTTAGTTGGTGTGCCTTTCTTCCTTAGCATAGTTTTACGCCATAGGGGGAATGTATGAGTCAGGGGCTAAAAATAAATCGTTTGATAACGGGGTATTCGAAACATCCTGTTATTCAGAATCTGGATGTTAAGCCATTACCGCGTGGTCAGATTACCGTATTGCTGGGGCCGAATGGTTGTGGAAAATCCACGCTATTACGTGCCCTGGCGGGTTTGAATAAAGCCAGTGGTGAACTATTGTTGGATGGGCAGGATTTGATGCAGATGAATTTTGCCCAACGCGCAAAAAGCGTGGTGTATTTGCCTCAATCGCTACCAGCGGGCGTTCATCTCCACGTACTCGAATCTGTGATTGTTGCTCAGCGAGCATCAGGTGGCATAAGCAATAGCCAGTGTGAGAAAGAAGTCATGGAGCTACTACGCCAGCTCGGTATCGATCATTTGGCTCTTAGCTACTTGGATCAATTATCGGGTGGTCAGAAGCAATTGGTTGGATTGGCTCAGTCATTAATCCGCCATCCGGCTCTGTTATTACTTGATGAACCATTAAGTGCACTGGATTTAAATTACCAGTACCACGTCATGGATTTGGTTGCACGCGAAACGAAACGTCGTAATATTATTACGGTTGTTGTTGTTCACGATATAAATATTGCATTGCGTCATGCAGACCATGTATTAATGCTAAAGAAAGGCCAATTAATTTCTGAAGGTGCACCTGAACAGGTTATCACATCTGATAGTTTGGCTGAGGTTTATGGTATCAAAGGCCGAATTGAGCGTTGTTCTCAGGGGGTTCCACAAGTATTAATTGATGGTTTAGTGACGGAATTGGCGAGTTAGAATAATAAAAAATATAAACTGTTTTATTAAATTAAAAAGTCATTAATTTAATAAACATAACACTGACAGGGATAAATATTTATCCCTGTATTACGAGTGTATGTCGATTATCCATATTAAATTAATTCTATTCTACCTCTTGGAGAATCGGGAATGGCTGTTTTTGCAAAGAAAAAAATCGTATTAGGTATTATTGCTGTTATCTCATCCAGCACTGTTTTGACTGTTAATGCAGCTAATGGCGGTGAAGATAAAATAGTTGTAACAACCGCAGCGGGTTTCCAGCAAAAAATTGAAGATGCACCTGCTTCTATTTCTGTTGTTAGCCGTGAACAATTGGAAACTAAAGCTTACCGTGATGTGACGGATGCATTGAAAGATGTGCCAGGAGTGGTTGTTACGGGCGGTGGAAGCAGTAGCGATATTAGTATTCGTGGTATGGCTTCGAAATATACCATGATTCTAGTTGATGGTAAGCGTGTTGATACCCGTAGCACCCGTCCAAATAGTGATGGTTCAGGAATTGAACAGGGATGGTTACCACCATTGGCTGCAATTGAGCGTATTGAAGTGGTACGAGGGCCGATGTCTTCTTTATACGGCTCTGATGCTATGGGGGGAGTAATTAATGTTATTACTCGTAAGGCACAGAAAAAATGGCATTTAACTCTGAATGCAGATGCTACCCTGACTGAAAGCAAAAAATCTGGTAACAGCTATCAGAAAAGCATCTATGCTGCAGGCCCAGTCATTGAGGGATTGCTAGGTTTGAGAGTAAATGGTCTATATTCGCATCGCAATGAAGATAAGTTTTTAGGTGGATTTAGAGAGCAGGAGATGCGCAATGGTGCGGTTGCTCTGTCTTTAACTCCAGATGAGCAAAATGATTTTACTTTTGAAGCAGCCCGCTATGAACAAGATCGCGACTCAACGATTGGTAAGACACGCGACTGTCAGCCAAAATCTTGTGAAAATGATATAAGCCGTTATAAAAGAAACAATTATTCCATTACTCATCATGGTGTTTATGATTTTGGAACGACGACGTCTTATATTCAAAGAGATGAATCTCGTAATCCTGAACGTGAAATGACAAACAACGATACGATATTTAATAACCATACGACGTTTATTTTTGATGACCACACAATAAGTATTGGTGGTCAATATCGTTATGAAGATTTGCGAGACAATAGTAACAAACTACCTTCAGCCAAAAATGTTAATAAGTTAACTCGTTGGAGTTGGGCATTAGTTGCAGAAGACGAATGGCAAATGATCAATGATTTTGCTCTGACTGGCGGAGTTCGGTTAGATAAAGATCAAAACTTCGGCATGCATTGGACACCTCGTTTATATGGAGTATGGCATGCTGATGAGCAATGGACTATTAAGGGTGGTATTTCTACAGGTTATCGTTCTCCTGATATAAGACAAGTTGCCCCTAACTGGGGACAGACAACGGGCGGACGTTCCAGTAAGGGCATGATCTTAGGTAACTCAGACCTCAAGCCAGAGAAAAGTGTTAATGAAGAAATTAGTATCATCTGGAATAACCAAGAGAACTTTAATATTGGTGTAACTGTGTTTAATACTGATTTCAAAGATAAAATCACTGAAATTAAAGATTGCGAGAAAGATTGTAATCTAGGTGGTGAGAATTATGACTTTATTAACAAACGTATAAATGTTGATAAAGCTAATATTCGCGGTGTTGAAACTACCATGAATTGGGATATCGTTGAGAGTCTATCATTGGCTGCAAGCTATACTTATACCGATTCTGAGCAGAAAAGTGGTAATTTCAAAGGACAGCCTTTAAATAAAATGCCAACACATATGGCGAATGCAACCCTGAACTGGCAACCTTTATCCGAGTTGAATACATGGACTCGTATCAATTTCCGAGGTAAAACAAAAAATTATCAGTATCGCTCTAGTATGAGAGATGGAACCCCTTCTTATACATTTGTCGATCTAGGGATGGCTTATAATTTGGCTAAAAATCTACGCTTGTTAGGCGGGGTTTACAATGTTTTTGATAAACGAGTCACTGAAGAAAGCCATGATGCAGTACTCGATGGCCGCCGTTACCATATCGGCATCAATTATGACTTTTAATTAATATTTCACTTTTTTATTAATATTAGTCATTATACTTAATATTTAGACGTAATATAAAATCATCCCGCATCAATTTTATGATGGTGGGATGATTTTTTTGACATCAACGTCATCATAATTAATTGGCTCATAGTTTCTCTCTGTGCTAAAAATTTACAGAGGCTAATCAATGGATATGATGGCGTTAAATTTCAGCACTGACTCAGTAAGAGCCTGTTCTCTAAGGCTCTGTAGTGTCGTAAAAAATAATAGATTTTTAGTGTCATAGCGCTTGCTATTTCTGGACTCGAAGTGCAAAATGCGTGCACTAAAAATAACTGATGCGTAAATATGCATCAGTTATTTTTTTTGCGTTGAGTTATTTTTTACAACACCAAGAGGCCGGATTTTGTTCCGGATCGATACTGACCAATAAGCAACCATAACTGAAACAAGGTTGCTGTACTGAGGAATGCAAATATGGAGCAATTATTCTCTTTTGCACTTGTGCCGATTGGCGCTCGTTGCTGCAACGATGACTATGGGGCATGGCGCTCTGTTAATTCACCATCCTCTAATTCTTCTTTCTTTTCTGTTTATAGACAGATGCGAAGTCTACCCAGTAACTATCGATTAAGTAGTTGTATCAGTACCCAAATCGAAGTTATGGGAGGTTTCGCTCATGTCGCATAATTCAATCTCTCTCGGCACTAACCAAGCCAGTGCCAGTAACCGCGTCCAACTGAGAAAAACCTTGACCTTGTTTCAGGTGGTCATGATGGGCCTTGCTTATATACAGCCAATGACTATCTTTGATACTTTTGGCATTGTTTCCAAATTAACGGATGGGCATGTCGCGACATCTTATGCTATCGCACTGATCGCAATTTTATTTACAGCTTTAAGTTACGGGAAATTAGTAAAACGTTTTCCATCAGCAGGTTCTGCCTATACATATGTACAAAAATCAATGAACCCCCATCTTGGGTTTATGGTAGGTTGGTCATCTTTGCTGGATTATCTGCTTATGCCGATGATCAATATCCTGCTGGCAAAAATTTATCTTCAAGCCATTTTTCCGGGTGTTGATCCTTGGATCTTTGTTGTTGGTTTGGCAATTTTGATGACAGTTTTCAACCTGAGTGGTATCAACGTTGTGGCTAACCTCAACGGTTTGATCGTGGTTGTGCAAGTAGCTGTTATAGTGGCATTTGTTGGTTTATTAATATACGGCGTACATAATGGTGAAGGTGCTGGCACATTGCTCAGTATGCGGCCGTTTACGTCGGAAGAAGCAAAATTGATTCCAATGATAACCGGAGCGACGATACTTTGTTTCTCTTTCCTCGGGTTTGACGGCATCAGTTCCTTGTCTGAAGAAACACCTAATGCAGAAAAGGTCATTCCGAAAGCGATTTTCCTGACCGCATTAATTGGTGGTGTTATCTTCATTGCGGTATCTTATTTCTTACAACTCTATTTCCCTGATATTTCCCGATTTAAAAACCCGGATGAATCTCAGCCGGAAATTATGTTGTATGTCGCTGGGGCACTATTCCAAGCGATTATTTTAGTCTTCTCTTGTGTCACTGTAATGGCTTCTGGTATGGCTGCTCATGCGGGCGTCTCCCGACTGCTTTATGTGATGGGGCGTGATGGTGTATTGCCTGAGAAAGTGTTTGCTTATGTTCATCCAAAATGGCGTACTCCTGCGATTAACGTCCTATTGGTTGGCATTGTTGCTCTATCAGCCTGTTGGTTGAATCTGGTGACTGCAACTGCATTGATTAATTTTGGTGCATTGGTGGCATTTACTTTCGTTAACTTGTCGGTTATCTCGCAATTCTATGTTCGTGAACGCCGCAATAATACACTGAAAGACACCTTGAATTTCTTGATCCTGCCACTTTTGGGGGCCGCAACAGTAGGTGTCTTGTGGATGAACCTGGAAGCAAAATCGATGGAATTAGGTTTGATTTGGGGCGGATTTGGTCTCCTTTATATGTTCTTTGTGACTCGTAGCTTCCGTCAACCAATGCCACAGTTCAGTGAGTCGTGATATCAGTGAATCATGATAGTAAAAGATGATTTCAGGTTGCCGCTGCTACAGGCGTGGTCTGAAAGAAAAGAGTACATTGATACTTTTTTGAAACAGCACCTTCGGGTGCTGTTTTTGTTAGAAAAAAATAGGAAATAGAAAAAGCAGTTACTGCATAAAGAACATTAAAAGGTAGTCGGTGATTAATGGATTCTAAGTTGAAATGCGGATGAAAAAACAACAAATTGTAATGAAAAGGGTATAATAGATAATAATTTCGCCATACCTGATTTCAGCAAGAGCCCGTCTGGTAGGTTCTCATAAGGTAATAGTACTATTATGAATGATGCTAAAAACCCACAAAATCAACAACTAATTGCTGTTCTCACCAATATCGTTGGTTCTTCCCATATCCTCACTGAACCCAGAAAAACAGAACGTTATCGAAAAGGTTTTCGTTCCGGGCAAGGAAATGCCCTTGCGGTTGTGTTTCCGGGTTCGCTATTGGAACAGTGGAAAGTTTTCAAAGCTTGTGTTGAAGCTGACAAAATTATCTTAATGCAGGCAGCTAATACTGGATTAACGGAAGGATCTACACCGAATGGCGATAACTATGACCGTGATATCGTTATCATAAACACCCTGCGGATGGATAAAATTCAGGTTCTTCAATCTACCAATCAAGTTATTGCATTTCCCGGCAGTACATTGTGGCACCTGGAAAAAGTATTGAAGCCGTTGGGGCGCGAACCTCATTCAGTTATAGGTTCATCCTGTATTGGTGCCTCTGTTATTGGGGGGATCTGTAATAATTCGGGGGGTTCTCTGGTTCAGCGTGGACCCGCTTATACCGAAATGGCGCTATATGGTCGTGTTAATGAAAGAGGCGAAGCTGAACTCATTAACCATTTGGGAATATCATTAGGTGATAAACCTGAAACTATTTTGTCTTGTCTGGAAGAACAGCGTTATCGTGCCGAAGATATTGAGCACACTGAAAGAGTTGCTTCTGATCATGAATATTCACAGCGTGTCAGAGATGTCGATGCAGAAACACCATCACGTTTTAATGCCGATGAGCGAAGATTGTTTGAAGCCTCTGGCTGTGCGGGTAAATTAGTTGTCTTTGCTGTTCGCCTTGATACTTTTCCGGCAGAATCATCTTCGCAGGTTTATTATATTGGCACGAATCAACCTGAGGTCCTGACGGAGTTACGCCGTCATATTCTGTCAAATTTCGAGAACTTGCCCGTTGCCGGAGAATACATACATCGGGATATTTTTGATATTGCTGAAGTGTATGGAAAAGACACTTTCGTCATGATTGATAAACTAGGCACAGACAAAATGCCAATGTTTTTCAGCCTGAAAGGGCGAATGGATGCCATATTGGGTAAAGTACCGTTTTTGCCTTCTCATTTTACCGACCGTGTCATGCAGGGCTTGAGCCGTTTATTACCTGCTCATTTGCCCGCTCGTCTGAAAGAATACCGAAATCGTTTTGAACATCACTTAATGCTGAAAATGTCTGGTGAAGGTATTAAGGAAGCGAATGAGTGGTTGAAAAGCTACTTCAAACAGGCTGAGGGAGAATATTTTGCCTGTACACCAGAAGAGGGAACAAAAGCATTTTTACACCGTTTTGCAGCCGCAGGAGCCGCTATTCGCTATCAAGCTGTTCACAGTAATGAAGTGGAAGATATTCTGGCATTAGATATTGCTTTGCGACGCAATGATCGTGAATGGTTTGAGACCTTGCCTGAAGATATCAATGAAGCATTAGTGCATCGGCTGTATTATGGTCATTTTATGTGCCATGTATTCCATCAGGATTATATTGTTAAAAAGGGTACAGATGTTTATGCACTGAAAGCAAAAATGTTGGAAATTTTGAATCAACGTGGAGCTGAGTATCCTGCTGAACATAATGTGGGCCACTTATATGAAGCTAAACCACAGCTCAAGCAGTTCTATCAGATGACTGATCCTACCAACGCCTTAAATCCGGGGATTGGTAAAACTTCCAAACTAAAAAATTGGGTGGGGGAGTGTGGGTGCCAGAATATGAATAACCCGCATGACTAGCTTGATTTAATGAAGAAATAGAAAAAGACAAAACCTGACGGATTGTCTTTTTCTATCGTAAAAACAAATGGAAATTGTGTGGAAGTTTTATCCGGCTAGTTGGATTGCATAATCAACCAATGCTTTTAACTGGCAGCATTTTTCTTCATCGGATTGATATTCCACAAAAAGCGCTTCAATTGCTGCAAGATATTGATTAATACTTTCTTGTGTCAAAATATCTCGGCGATGACGCAGCCAGCGTTGTTGTTCGTCATAATCCAGAGTTGCCGGATAGTTTCTGGCGCGATAACGGAATAAGAGTGCCTTAATGCGTACATCCTGGAACGATAAATCCAATGCCGGTAAATTTTGAGGGGTGGTTTCTCGGATAATCTCCATTGCGGTTTTATCGGCATCACTGAAAAAGCCGTTATATAACTTGGTATCGACATTGTCAGATTCTGGAAATTCTTCTGGATGAGAAAACAATTCAACAACTTTTTCTCTGATTTGAGGATGATTGCGCAAAATAGCTAAATTTTGCTCGCATTGGCTGCGATCTAATCCTACTCGTTCTGCATCCGCAGGCCGTAATGTATTTTCTGGTGCGATGATTGGACACTTATTGATATGCACTAATTTAATGGGGACTGGAGCTTGATCCGGCTGTAGTTCATTACGCCGGGTGTATAAACGATCGCGTAACTCATCTGCATTGAGTTCCAATAATGGGGTGAGATCGCCTGCCAGGTCACACATGATTACCGCGTTACGATTTGTCGGATGCCATGCTAAGGGGGCAATCAGGCTGATATTACTGCGTAACGTACCAAACATACCTGATACATGAATCAGAGGTTTCATTTGCGGAATATCAATCTGATGACTGATTTTCTGCTTGTTTCTTACTTGGAAAAAGTAATCAAACAAGCGAGGTTGAGCTTTTTTTACCAACTTTGCCATTGCGATAGTGGCATACACATCGGACATAGCATCATGGGCCTGAGTATGTTCAATACCGTTGGCTTTTGTCAGATGTTCTAGCTTGAAACTCGGTAATCCATCATCATTTTCTGGCCAGATAATGCCTTCTGGACGCAAGGCATAGCAGGCACGTAATACATCAAGAAGATCCCAGCGGGAATTCCCTTTTTGCCAACTATAAGCGTAAGGATCGTAAAAATTACGATAAAAAATGTTGCGACTGACTTCGTCATCAAAACGAATATTGTTGTATCCAAGAATACACGTATTCGGTTTACTGAATGCTGCATGGATTTGACGAGCGAACTCCGCCTCATTGACGCCTTTTTTCAAAGCCAATTGTGGTGTAATGCCTGTGATCATGACAGCTTCAGGATCAGGAAGATAATCGTCAGCGGGAGCACAATACACCACTAAAGGTTCTTCAATGATATTGAAATCACTGTCGGTGCGAACGCCTGCAAATTGAGCGGGACGATCTAGGGCAGGGTGTTTACCAAAAGTTTCGTAATCATGAAAGTAGAAACTTTGTTCTTCTTTACGGGTGTTCAACGTTGAGTTATCCCCATTTAATTTATCAATTAATTATAGAGTTATGCTTTTATTGGCGTCTCATTTGCTTGGTTAATGTAGCTAAATTTCTTTACTGTTTTCCTGAGTAAATACTGTGCATGTGTACCAAGCTCCTGTTTAAGATGTGTACTCAGAATTACGGTTCTGAGTGACACCAGATTAAGCCTTTTACATGGTAAACCATATTCAAGCCAATCTGAATTATTAGATATGGATGGTTTTGGGATTAAGGTATCCGTTCTGTTGTGATATTCCCTTTCGCATATCAAAAAGCACACTTGCCGATTATCGGGTAAGGCGTGCTTTAACTAAACAGGTGTACTTTTTGATATGAGTGAATGGAAAAAATGGTCGGATGCCCTTTAATTCGCTGCTGCTATTTGGTCAGTGAAAGGAGTGCATAAGCATGGATGTTAGCAGCTTCTGGATTAAGGTGTACCAATCCTCTATCTAGCAAACGTAAGTCTATGTTGCTGTTATCCCACACAAGTGGGTCAACACAATCATCAGCTAGAAGATCAGGAATATAATATTTTGTACCTTTCAGAGGTGGTTTTCTTTCAGGTACAGGTACGTCACATTCGCCAATGCGGATAATTAGTGGATTAGGCTTTAGCCTGAATTCTAATGTCTTGATAAAAATTAAATTTTTAGTGCAATTCTGCCAATTTTCGGAAGCGTCCTTGCGGTATTGAAACCAGCGCCATGGTTCATCATGTTCGGCTGCGAGTTTTGCATATTCCTCAATTAAAGCTGCGTGTGGGTGCGGGTACGCGGCTACTACAGTGTCAGAATGAACAAAGACACCATTAATCAGGTACTTACCATTATTTTGCTCTGTGAGTTTATAAATCTTGTTTTTAACTAAATTGTTTTGGGGATCGTCTTTCCCGATATATTTGGCGTACATGTGTGTTCCTCGGCCTTTGCAATGTTTAACTCATTACAGTCCACTCGAAAATGAGCTAGAGTTAGTTAAATCTGCAGTAATTCAAGTCTTATCTTTTTACCGAAATCTGTTTTCCAATGTATCCAGGCAATTTTTTAAATTTTCCCAGTGTGGGCAATCTTACCTAAGGTTTCGACAAGATTTAATAAACCGATTTTGGATTTTATGGTGAGCTCGTTAGTATGGGGCATGTGAATTTCACTGCTTACAATCTGCTTACGCGATCAAGGTATCAATAAATTGTCGAAACTGACTTGTCTATGTGTGGCTTGAAATTGTATTGTGTAGTTAACATAAGAAATTATCGGTCTGATTAAAAAGGTGTAAAAAATGGACAACACAAATAAACCAACATTCCACAATGTACTGGAGTTTGTGCGTATATTCCGTCGTAAGAACAAATTACAGCGCGAAATTGTAGATAATGAGAAAAAAATTCGAGATAACCAAAAGCGTGTACTACTACTCGATAACTTAAGTGACTACATCAAACCGGGGATGTCGGTTGAAGATATTCAAGGGATTATTGCTCATATGCGCAGTGATTATGAAGAGCGTGTTGATGAATATATCATTAAAAATGCTGAGCTATCTAAAGAGCGCCGTGAATTATCTAAAAAGCTCAAAGCGATGGATGGTGGAATCAAGTGAGTTTTTAGTTGTTCAAGTTTGAACAGATAATTAACCACGCCATTAGGCGTGGTTGTGTTTTTAGGATCTTTTGTAAATCAGTTCCAATGCGGTTTTAGCTCAGGATCAACTAAGGCATAAATCTGATAGTAAGTTTGTTCATCTTCGGCCATTTGTGCCAATTGCTTGGCGACATCTTCCCGACTTACCATGCCATGAACTTCTTCTTGATAACGCTGACAATGGCCTGTACCTGATTGATCAGTTAAGCCACCAGGACGAATGATTGTAAAATCCAATGTGCTGGTTTGCAGATAACTCTCTGCGAGTGATTTGTGCCGGACTGACTGCCCAAATAATGATTTGGCCCGTGGAGATAATGTTTTCCAACTGTCACCACATCCGATAGATGTCACCAATAACATGCGAGAGATCTTAGCCTGTTCCAACACATCTATGATGGCAATATTTCCGTAATGATCGGCATCTCCCCCTCCAATAGTTGAAAAGATGATTGGATTTTCTCCTGCTTGTGAAATCGCTTTTTCTATACTCTTTTTGTCACAGGCATCACCGTGTATTACGTTAACGCCTGCTGTATTCAGTTCTAACGCCTGTTGATCATTGCGGATTAATGCTGTGACAGGGCGGTTCTGTTCCAGAGCGATAGTGACCAAATGGCGTCCAACCCCTTTTCCTGCACCAAAAATAAGCCAAGGTTTCATAGATGGGAATTTCTCCATAAAATTAACTATATTAAATGAGAATGATAACTATCTAATTTTATGGGAATAGTTGGTTAAATAAAATTAAATTGGCCTATATTTATCGTATATAGATAAAAAAATGGCTCCTAACAAGAGGAGCCACTTTGAGTTTTACAGAAAATCACACTATCTGATTATTCGAATGATTGTGGTTTCGACATAGCAGAAGTTGCGATATTTGTTGCAGAATGCCCACCTGCACCACCTTTGCCTTTGAATGGATAAGCAGGGCGCTGCCATTCAGTGATAACAACAGGTTTTGTTGCCATATCTGGTGCCGGCGCTTTCGTCATTGGGGAATAAGCGTGATGATTTTTTTCCACGATAATCGAAGACTCAGCAGCTTTAGCCTCTTTCGCTTTAACTTCCTCTGCCTTAGCGCATACTTCCGTTGCGACAGTTGGTTGTTCTTCATGATGTTCCTGTTCAAGAATAGGCGTCACAATGATGGCTTCCGCAGGTTCAGCATTATGTGATGCTGCATTATCATGCTGTATTGTCTCATGGGATATAGTTTCATGAAGTGTGGCTTCATGAAGCACGGTTTCATGAGATACAGCTTTATGAGGTGTAGTATCACCTAAAACTTCTGGCTGATGTTTTTCATGATGATTGATAACAGGTTCCGCGATTTCCGGTTCTGCAACTTGAGATGTTTCAAATTTCGGTTCTGCAGATATCGTGATAGGCGCATCATTGCTAATTGATTCAGCTTTGTCCTGAGTAGTGACATTTTGTTTTTCAGCAACCTCAATATGTACTTCTGTTGAGGCTGGCGCAGACTCAACTACTACTGGCATTTGAATCACATTTTCTTGCTGCGCAAGTGTTGTTTTTTCTTCAATGGTATCAATAGCTACCGGGGTTTCAAGCTCAACGGATGTTACTGGTGTAACGGGATAACGAACCCAAACTTTGCCTGATGCCAGCTCTGGTGAAACGACAGCCATTGTCAATGGCACTGGTGATTGAGTCAGATTACGTTCATCACGATAACGACGACGACGTTGACCGCTGACACGTAAGTGGCGTGGTGAACGGCGGGAGCGACGTGGCATCGTGTTATCTTGTTGCTCATTATTTTGTGAAGCTGCATTTTGTACAACCGGGCTTTGTGGCATAGCGGGTTGATTTGCTGCTTCAATATTCGTATCAATAACGGCAGGGACAGGCGCTTTAGCTTTTTGCGCTTCTCCTGTGTTTGTTGATACAGTTTCAGGCATCACTGTTGGTAAAGCTGCAATGCTGACTTCTTTTTTCACTTCATCAATGATACGTACTTTTTGTTCAAGCTGGCGACGTTGACGACGAGGCATGACAGGCTGGAGCTCTTCAACTTCCTCTTCGACAACATCAGGTTTATTTGTTGCCTGTTGAGCTTTGGCTTCCAGTTGTTGCTGGCGTTTTTCTTCCTGACGACGACGCTGACGTTCAGCTCGTTGCTCACGGCGTTGTTGTTGCTGTGCTTCACGAGCTTCATTGTCTATTGCCGGGTTTTCTTGAGCATTATTTTTCTGCTGAACATTGCGGCCCTTGCGTTGTTCATCGCGTTCACGGTTATTGCGAGTTTCATTCTCGTTGCGTTCACGGCGTTGGTTCTGGCGGCGGGAGTTGCGGCGTTCTGCTGAGCGACGATTATCATTACCAGAAGATTTTCTCCCCTTTTCCTGAGTTTGTTTTTCTTCTTCACCACTGAACATTTTCTTCAGGGCAGAAATAAAACGGCTGAGTAACCCAGGTTTTTCAGCTTGCTTCTGGTTATTGACAGTTGTCTTTTTCTCTTTTGCTTTTGCAACAACAGGTGCTGGTGTTTCTGCCGGCAGATCAAACGTTGAGATGGCAGGTTGTTCTGGACGCTTACGCTCATGCTGACCGTCATCCTGAGCGTTTATCATTTCTGCTTCATGAACTTGCGGGAGCATATAGCTTAAAACAGAAATTTCTTCACCTTTACGAACACGTAAAACGGAGAAATGCGGAGTCTGCATCTGATCGTTCGGAACAATAACAACGCCTACACCACCCTGGCGATGTTCAATTGCGCTGACTGCCTTACGCTTTTCATTCAGTAAGTAGGAAGCAATTTGTACCGGAACAATAGCATGAACCTGATGTGTATTTTCTTTTAGTGCTTCTTCTTCAATGAGGCGCAGTATTGACAAGGAAAGTGATTCATTGTCGCGAATAGTTCCTGTGCCGCTACAACGAGGGCAGACATGGTGACTGGATTCGCCCAGAGATGGGCTTAAACGCTGGCGTGACATTTCCAATAGGCCAAAGCGGGAAATTCGGCCAATTTGAATACGAGCCCGATCTTGGCGTACCGCATCACGCAACCGATTTTCAACTTCACGCTGGTGGCGAACAGGTGTCATGTCAATAAAGTCAATAACAATGAGGCCACCGAGGTCACGCAAACGCAATTGGCGGGCAATTTCATCAGCCGCTTCCAAGTTAGTATTAAAGGCTGTTTCTTCGATATCGCCACCGCGGGTTGAGCGGGATGAGTTAATATCGATTGCGGTCAAGGCTTCAGTTGTATCAATAACCACTGAACCACCGGAAGGCAAACGAACTTCACGCTGGAAAGCTGATTCAATTTGTGACTCTATTTGATAATGGCTGAACAGGGGAACTTCACCGCTGTACAACTTGATTTTACTGGCAAAATCAGGACGGCCCAGAGCAGTGATGTGTTGGCGTGCCAAGTCAAGGATTTTCGGGTTATCAATCAGGATTTCGCCGATATCTGGACGCAGATAATCACGGAAAGCCCGCACGATAACATTGCTTTCCTGATGAATCAGGAATGGAGCGGGGTGGCTGTCTGCCGCTTTCTTAATTGCTTCCCAATGTTTCAGACGGAAGTTCAAATCTCCCTGCAAGGCTTCAGCAGATTTGCCTACGCCTGCGGTACGGACGATAAGCCCCATCCCCTCAGGAACTTCAAGAGAAGAAAGCGCCTCTTTTAATTCGATACGATCATCACCTTCGATACGGCGAGAAATTCCGCCTGCTCTTGGGTTATTTGGCATCAGAACCAGATAGCTGCCAGCCAGGCTGATAAAGGTTGTTAAAGCTGCACCTTTATTGCCGCGTTCTTCTTTATCAACTTGAACGATGACTTCCTGACCTTCTTTAAGGATATCCTTAATATTAGGGCGACCATGGGAGTGATAATTACTTGGGAAATATTCGCGAGCAATTTCTTTAATGGGGAGGAAACCATGCCGTTCTGCGCCATAATCAACAAAAGCAGCTTCCAGGCTAGGTTCAATTCGGGTAATTTTACCTTTATAAATATTGGCCTTTTTCTGCTCGTGTCCTGGGCTTTCAATATCCAAATCATAAAGACGCTGCCCATCAACAAGGGCAACACGCAACTCTTCCTGTTGGGTTGCGTTGATTAACATTCTTTTCATTCTAGCTTACTCATTATTTTTTACATTAATATAGAGCTGCGAGCAAAAAAGAGATGCGCTACTGGTTACCGATGGCCTCGTGTCTTTTACAAAACCGCCAGCCTCACGGCTATCGTTTGTATAGAGGCGCCTATTTGTCGGTGAGCCTGAATTTCATTTAAATACAGCACTCTTTATTTGGGACACTGTAATAAACTGGTACAGATTTTACCCAATCCAGTAAGCTGCAACTCGCAGCCCATAAATTGTTTGCTTAAACATTACGTCTTACGCCATTGCTGCGTTTTTGTTCAAACAAACAGATAACAAACAATTTCAATCTTGCCATTCATAGTTTAGTAAACTGTGGCCAGAAAGCATTATTCCATTGCTATTGGGGTGATAGCAAGGTGACTTTATCGCTTTGCGGCTTTTTTATTAGGAAATAGTGATAAGTTGTTAATCTTTAGCCTTTATCCTAAGACACTTGGAATAATGAAGTAAGAAAATATGGATGTTATTTAGTCATATTTAAAAATGAGTGGCACTATGTTTGTTGGATAATTAGAATCTCGCCCATGAAAACAAATAATCAAATTGTACAGTTTGTCACGATTGATGACGATGAAGCAGGTCAGCGAGTTGATAACTTTTTGCTGGCTCGTTTAAAAGGTGTACCTAAGAGCATGATCTATCGAATCTTGCGAAAAGGTGAAGTTCGAATTAACAAGGGAAGAGTCAAACCTGAATATAAATTGACCGCAGGTGATGTTCTCAGAATCCCGCCTGTCAGAGTTGCGGAAAAGCAGGAAACCCCTGTATCTGCGAAATTGGATAAAGTGGCTGCTCTGGCAGAATGTATTTTATACGAAGATGACCATATTCTGGTCATTAATAAACCCTCTGGAACAGCAGTACACGGTGGTAGTGGGCTGAGTTTCGGGGTGATCGAGGGATTGCGTGCGCTGCGCCCGGAAGCTCGTTTCCTTGAGTTGGTGCATCGTCTTGATCGCGATACATCGGGTATTTTGCTGATTGCCAAAAAGCGTTCTGCGTTGCGAGCACTGCATGAACAGTTACGTTTGAAACAGATGCAGAAAGACTATTTGGCTTTAGTACGCGGACAATGGCAATCTCATTGTAAAGTCGTAGAAGCTCCCTTGTTGAAAAATATCTTGCAAAGCGGGGAAAGGGTAGTCAAAGTCAGTAATGAAGGTAAACCCTCTGAGACGCGTTTCAAAGTTGAAGAGCGGTATGCGTTTGCTACATTAGTGCGAGCAAGCCCGGTTACAGGGCGAACGCATCAGATCCGCGTGCATACTTTACATGCGGGTCATCCTATTGCTTTTGATGATCGCTATGGTGATAGAACATTTGATGCACAGCTTGCAGAAACAGGCCTTAACCGACTGTTTCTGCATGCAAGTTCATTGAAGTTTACTCATCCCTCTACGGGCGAAACGTTACGTTTCGAAGCGCCAATGGATGATAGATTAAGGCAATGTTTAAGAATATTGCGGCAAAATAATCACTAAGAATATTCCGTCAGTGGGTTGATCCCCTGACGGATAAGCATGTCTGTCAAAGTTATCAATGGCAATCCGATAAGTGTGTTGGGATCTTTACCATCTAACCTTTCAAATAACGTAATTCCCAGCCCTTCACTTTTAAAACTGCCGGCGCAATTGAAAGGTTTTTCTTTGTTTAAATAGCTAATGATTTCTGTTTCAGTAAGTTCTCTGAAATAAACATTAAATAACTCACAACGGGTATCTATGTTCCCAGTTTTGCTATTTAACAGTGTGATCCCTGTATAAAAGGTGACACACTTCCCACTGGCTTTTTGGAGTTGAATGAAAGCGTTCTCAAAATTATGGGGTTTACCTGTAATTTTGTTATCTAAAACGCAAACTTGGTCTGAACCTATAATAAGATGGTTAGAATAATTCAACTGTAATGAACAGGCCTTTGCCTGTGCTAGCCGCATAACTAAATTTTCTGGACTTTCGTTCTCCTGCGGACTTTCATCAATATCGGGAGAGGCACAAGTAAAAGGTAATCCTATTTTTTCCAATAATAGGCGGCGATATACAGAAGTTGATGATAAAACAATCGGAAGCATCATTTTTCCATAAAATACGTAGAGAAATATTCGCAGACATTTTAAACTATACGCCGCTTAATAAGCGAATTTTTGGCGGAAAGGTGCAGATGTGTGGCCTTTTTCTTTGACTATGTCTCATTACAAAGATAATATGCGCGCCTTATGCAAAAGGTAAAATTACCCCTGACCATCGATGCGCTTCGAGCAGCTCAGAAAAGATTGGACTACCAAGGTAGTTATTCTGCTGGGCAGGTTTCTCGTATTGCAGAATCTGTGGTCAGTGTGGATAGTGATGTAGATAACTCATTATCATTTGAAATTGATAATCAGCGTCTGGCAGTTGTAAAAGGGCATTCTGATGTGGATGTCACGCTTCGTTGTCAGCGTTGTGGCAGTAATTTCAGTCATCATGTTCACACAACGTATTGTTTTAGCCCTGTCGTCAATGATGAGCGGGCTGAGGCATTACCGGAAGAGTATGAGCCAATTGACGTTAATGAATTTGGCGAAATAGATTTGCTGGCAATGATTGAAGATGAAATAATTCTATCTCTGCCGGTGGTTCCGGTACATGATTCTGAACACTGTGAAGTGTCCGACGCGGACATGGTATTTGGTGTTCTGCCTCTTGAAGCAGAAAAACCAAACCCATTTGCCGTATTAGCCAGTTTAAAGAAAAGTACTTAAGGAGTAAGGTCAATGGCCGTACAACAGAATAAACCAACTCGTTCTAAACGTGGTATGCGTCGTTCTCATGACGCACTGACTGCAACACATGTCTCTGTAGACAAAACTTCTGGTGAAACTCACCTGCGTCACCATGTGACTGCTGATGGCTACTACCGTGGCCGCAAGGTAATCAACAAGTAATTTCAGCTAATTATTAGCAAGTTGATATCTTGGCTAATCTAACCTTAGCGTTAGATGCAATGGGCGGGGACTTTGGTCCTCGCGTCACGGTGCCTGCTGCATTGCAGGCATTGGCATCTAATCCACAACTAAAATTGTTGTTGGTCGGTAATCCCGAAACCATCTCTCCTTTGCTTGCAAATAAAAATGCTGAGCTGCTCAGTCGCTTGCAAATAATTCCTGCGGAACACGTTGTTTCCAACGATGTAAAGCCTTCCCAGGCTATTCGTTCCAGCCATGGTACTTCAATGCGCATTGCTCTGAATTTAGTTAAATCGGGTGAAGCGCAGGCTTGTGTCAGTGCGGGAAATACGGGAGTTTTGATGGGATTGGCCAAATTGATGCTGAAATCCATAGAAGGAATTGAACGGCCTGCATTAATGACAGTGATACCTAATTTAAAACAACAGAAGACCGTTGTATTGGATTTAGGAGCTAATATTAATTGTAATAGCGGTATGTTAGTTCAGTTTGCGATTATGGGCGCCGTAATGGCGGAGTATGTTGCAGGGATTAATAATCCTCGTGTTGCATTACTCAATATCGGGGAAGAGGAATCCAAAGGGCTGGATAATATCCGCGAAGCTGCTATGACCTTACGCAATAGCCCGGCAATTAACTATATAGGTTATGTGGAAGGAAATGAGCTACTGACAGGAAAAGCTGATGTGCTCGTATGTGACGGCTTCGCAGGTAATGTTACGCTGAAAACGATGGAAGGTGCGATCAGAGTGATTCTATCTCTGGTAAAATCACCGGGTGGTCAGCAGAAAAATTCATCTTGGTTGATGAAAATATTCAAGATGAAGATATTCAAAAAATGGTTGCTGAAACGGCTGACCAGGCGGTTTGGGCATCTAAACCCTGATCAATATAACGGAGCAACATTAATAGGGTTGCGTGGCATCGTCATAAAAAGTCACGGTGCTGCCAATGAACATGCGTTTAAGGCTGCTATTGATCAAGCAGTACAGGCTGTAGAGAAACAAGTTCCTGACAGAATCGCTGCCCGGTTGGATGCAGTATTACCCAAGAGTGAATAAAACATAAATGTATACAAAAATCTTAGGTACGGGCAGTTACTTGCCTGCGCAGGTGCGTACTAACGCAGATTTGGAAAAAATGGTGGATACGTCTGACGAGTGGATCGTCACACGGACGGGTATTCGTGAACGCCGTATTGCAGCTAAAGATGAAAACGTTGCAGTTCTGGGGTTTAAAGCCGCTGAAAAAGCCATTGAAATGGCGGGTATCGATAAAACACAAATTGATTTAATCGTTGTTGCGACAACAAGCTCAACTCACGCTTTCCCAAGTGCTGCTTGCCAAATTCAGCAGTTATTAGGGATTCAGGGCGTTGCAGCTTTTGATGTTGCGGCAGCATGCGCGGGCTTTACTTATGCGTTAAGCGTTGTCGATAAATTTATTAAAACTGGTGCCGCTAAGCATGCCTTGGTGATTGGTTCCGACATTATTTCAAGAGTTGTAGATCCTGAAGATCGCAGTACAATTATCCTGTTTGGTGATGCTGCGGGAGCAATGGTGGTCGGGGCTTCAGAGGAGCCAGGTATATTATCTACCCATCTTCATGCTGATGGTCGTTATGGTGATTTGTTGTCGTTACCCCATCAGAGGCACGTGAAGGGTGATACACCAGCATACGTTACGATGGTTGGTAATGAAGTCTTTAAGGTTGCCGTCCGGGAATTGGCTAATATCGTTGATGAGACATTGGAAGCTAATAACTTGGCTCACAACCAGCTTGATTGGCTGGTTCCTCATCAAGCTAATTTGCGCATTATTTCGGCAACAGCCAAGAAATTGGATATGACAATGGATAAAGTGGTTATCACACTGGATCGTCATGGCAATACTTCGGCTGCATCTGTTCCGACAGCGTTCGATGAAGCGGTGCGTGATGGAAGAATCCAACGTGGCCAGCTTATCTTACTTGAAGCATTCGGCGGTGGCTTTACCTGGGGCTCAGCGCTAGTACGTTTTTAATTTAACAGGAAGATAGACATGTCTGATTTTGCAATGGTGTTTCCCGGTCAAGGTTCTCAGTCTTTGGGTATGCTGGCGAATTTGGCCGCAGAATTCCCGCTGGTTGAACAGACCTTCGCAGAAGCTTCTGCGGTTTTGGGATACGATTTATGGGCATTGGTTCAGCAAGGGCCAGCAGAAGAACTGAACAAAACGTGGAAAACCCAACCTGCGTTGTTGGCCGCTTCAGTAGCGATTTGGCGAGTATGGCAGGAAAAGGAAGGAAAAGCGCCTTCCATGATGGCGGGCCATAGCCTTGGCGAATATTCAGCACTGGTTTGTGCTGGCGTGATTGAATTTCAGCAAGCCATCAAGCTCGTTGAGTTGCGTGGAAAACTGATGCAAGACGCTGTACCGGAAGGGCAAGGAGCGATGTATGCCATTATCGGTTTGGATAATGAATCCATTGCAAAGGCATGTGAAGAATCAGCTCAGGGTCAGGTAGTTTCACCTGTTAACTTTAATTCGCCTGGTCAAGTAGTGATCGCAGGTGACAAAGACGCCGTAGAGCGGGCGGGGGCTGCATGTAAAGCGGCTGGCGCAAAACGTGCATTGCCTCTGGCTGTGAGTGTGCCTTCGCATTGTGCACTCATGAAATCTGCCGCCGAGCAATTGGCTTCTGCGTTGCAAGAGGTTGTGTTTAACCAGCCACAGCTCCCTGTCGTCAATAATGTTGATGTAAAAGTGGAACAATCTGCCGATGCTATCCGCGACGCGCTGGTTCGTCAGTTGTATAATCCTGTGCGCTGGGCAGAATCAGTTGAATATATTGCCGAACAGAATATTGCACAACTGTTGGAAATTGGACCGGGCAAGGTATTGACTGGGTTGACTAAACGAATTGTTGATACTTTAAGTGCTGTAGCAGTAAATGATGTATCATCACTCACAGTTGCTCTGAATAAATGACTGAGGAAAACATGAGCTTTGATGGAAAAATTGCACTGGTCACTGGCGCTAGCCGTGGTATAGGTCGCGCGATTGCTGAATTATTGGCTGCACGTGGTGCATGTGTTGTTGGCACTGCAACCAGTGAAAAGGGAGCAGAAGAAATCAGCTCCTACCTTGGTGATAAAGGCAAAGGTTTTGTACTGAATGTCACAGATTCAGAATCCATTGAAAATGCACTATCGAATATTCGTGCTGAATTTGGTGAAATAGACATATTGGTTAATAATGCTGGCATCACTCGTGATAACTTGTTGATGCGCATGAAAGATGATGAGTGGCAAGATATTATTGACACTAATCTTTCTTCGATTTTTCGTCTGTCAAAAGCAGTAATGCGCTCTATGATGAAAAAACGTTATGGACGTATTATTTCCATTGGATCTGTTGTTGGGACGATGGGAAATGCAGGGCAGGCGAATTACACGGCAGCGAAAGCAGGAGTTATTGGTTTTAGTAAATCATTGGCTCGTGAAGTCGCTTCTCGTGGCATCACCGTCAACGTTGTTGCACCTGGTTTTATCGAAACAGATATGACAAAGGCGTTGACAGACGAACAACGTGCAGGTATTTCTGCTGGAATTCCTGCTAATCGTCTCGGTGATGCAAAAGAAATTGCCAGTGCTGTAGCGTTTCTTGCTTCTGACGAGGCCGCTTACATTACGGGTGAAACATTGCATGTCAATGGTGGCATGTACATGATCTAAAAATGAGCGAACCCTCTGTTTTTGATGCGTTTTTTGTACAAAAAGAAGCAGAAAGAAGCAGATTGTGGTTCGACCAGCCGGGATTTGGTTGCATCTTTTCCTGTATTTTATAAACTACGAAAACCATCGCAAAAGCGAGTTTTGATAGGAAATTTAATAGTATGAGCACTATCGACGAACGCGTTAAGAAAATCATCGTTGAACAACTGGGTGTTAAAGAGGAAGAAGTTGTGAACACAGCTTCATTTGTTGATGACTTGGGCGCTGATTCTCTTGACACAGTTGAACTGGTAATGGCTCTGGAAGAAGAGTTCGATATCGAGATCCCAGACGAAGAAGCTGAAAAAATCACCACAGTTCAGGCTGCTATTGACTACGTTGAAAACGCAGGTAAATAAGCACACATACCTAGGCGGTCGTTCGACCGCCTATGTTTTTCGTCCTAAATTTTTTCCCTCCCTGGAGGATAACCGTGTCTAAGCGTCGAGTAGTCGTGACCGGACTAGGCATGTTATCTCCTGTCGGCAACACAGTAGAATCTTCTTGGAATGCTGTTTGTGCCGGACAGAGTGGTATCGGCCTTATCGAACATTTTGACGCCTCTAACCATGCAACTAAATTTGCTGGTGTGGTGAAGAATTTTAATCATGAAGATTTCAATATTTCGCGCAAAGAAGCGCGGAAGATGGATCTCTTTATTCAGTATGGTATTGCTGCAGGCATACAAGCCGTTGAAGATGCAGGAATCGAAGTAACAGAAGCCAATGCTAGCCGCTTTGGTGCTGCTATTGGTTCTGGTATTGGTGGTTTGGGCCTGATTGAAGAAAACCACAGTACATTGCTTTCGGCAGGGCCTCGCAAGGTCAGCCCATTCTTTGTACCTTCGACCATTATTAATATGGTGGCAGGCCATCTGAGCATCCTTTATGGTCTGCGTGGCCCTAGCATTTCTATCGCAACCGCGTGTACTTCTGGTGTACATAATATTGGTCATGCGGCTCGTATCATTGCTTATAATGATGCTGATATTATGCTGGCAGGTGGTGCAGAGAAAGCCAGCACAGAATTTGGTATTGCCGGATTTGGTGCTGCACGTGCATTATCAACCCGTAACGATAATCCTCAGGCTGCAAGCCGTCCTTGGGATAAAGATCGTGATGGTTTTGTTCTGGGCGATGGCGCAGGTGTTGTCGTTCTTGAAGAATATGAACATGCTAAACAGCGTGGTGCAAAAATCTATGCTGAAGTTGTTGGCTTTGGCATGAGTAGTGATGCTTACCATATGACATCACCTCCTGAAGATGGAGCCGGTGCTGCTTTAGCGATGGAAAATGCCCTGAAAGATGCGGGTATTTCACCAGAGCAGGTGGGTTACATTAATGCTCATGGTACTTCAACATCAGTTGGTGATATTGCAGAAGCTCGCGCGGTTGAGTCTGTTTTTGGTGAAGGCACTAAGGTATTGGTGAGTTCAACCAAATCCATGACAGGCCACTTGTTGGGAGCTGCGGGAGCGGTTGAATCTATTTTCACTATTCTTTCCTTGCGTGATCAGATTGTTCCTCCGACCATTAATTTGGAAAATCAGGATGAGAACTGTCATTTGGATTTAGTTCCAGGTGAAGCGCGTAAAGTTGAAGGAATGGAATACGCATTGTGTAACTCTTTCGGCTTCGGTGGCACTAACGGGTCATTGATCTTCCGTAAGATCTAAAAACGCTTTGTGTTTATAAAGAGCCTCAACATTTGTTGGGGCTTTTTTACATCTGTTTTCTGACGGATTGTTTTTTTATGGTTTTTTGCACTGCCCGAGCTCCTATATTATTATAACGCCCCTTAATAGTTGAGGTTATCACGCCTTTTTATCGAAAATAAGAAGTTAAAATGACGTATTGGATTAATGGTAATCTGTGTGATCAATTGCCTGTGAATGATCGCGCGGTACAATTTGGTGATGGTTGCTTTACTACAATAAGAGTTGAGCAAGAACAGCCCGCTTTGTTACCTTTGCATATAAAACGGTTGCAAAAAGGCGTTGAAAAACTGTTTATGCCAGCACCGGATTGGACGCAGCTTGAGAATCATATTAAACAAGTAGTTCAAGGGTGTGAATCAGGTGTTCTGAAGGTTATTCTTTCCAGAGGAGCCGGAGGGCGTGGTTACGGTATTGACCATGAAATTGAACCCACAAAGATTCTCTCTTTGAATCCATATCCTGCACAATATATTACCTTGCGTCAAAATGGTGCTGCGTTGGCTCTTAGCCCGATTTCCATGGGGATTAATCCCTACCTTGCAGGTATCAAGCACTTGAATCGCTTGGAACAAGTTTTGATCAAAAGATTCATTGAACAATCCAAAGCGGATGAAGCACTGGTGCTTGATAGTGATGGTCTATTAGTTGAGTGCTGTACTGCGAATATTTTTTGGCGAAAAGGAAAAGATGTTTATACGCCAGATCTCAACCAGTGTGGCGTGGAAGGGATTATGCGGCAAAAAATAATCGAATTATTGGCAGACAGTGATTATAGCCTGTCATTTGTTATGCGTTATCCTGAAGCACTGGCTCATGCCGATGAAGTGATTATCTGTAATTCCCTGATGCCCGTGGTTCCAGTAAATCAAATTCAAGCACACAAATATCAACCTGCGTGGAAATATCAATCAAGGGAGCTGCATGAATTTTTATTACCAGAATGTTTAACACTTTAATTTTTAATTAAATAATGCTTAAGTTTTTAGCTATTTAGTCCTCATCATTGAAGCACACATAAAAGTGATTACCGAATGAAACTAAAAAAGCGCATTCTTATTTTACCCGGATTGGTTATCGCAATCGCTGTGATCGTATTCTTTTCTTTTGTGAAAAAAATAGAAGACTTTGCAGATAAGGATATTATCCTTAATCAAGAGGTTATATTTACTGTACCAGCGGGCACAGGGCGTACAGGTCTGGAAACTTTACTGATCCAGCAGAAATTAATTGAAGATAATCGATTACTGCCGTGGTTATTTCGACTTAAGCCTGAACTGGCAAAATTTAAGGCGGGAACTTATCGTTTGCAAAAAGGGATGTCCTTAAGAGCCGTTTTGCAGTTGTTTGCCAGTGGTAAAGAAACCCAATTTACTATCCGTTTTGTGGAGGGGAGTCGCCTTTCTGATTGGTCAAAAATCTTGCAGAATGCGCCATACTTAAAGCATGAAGCGGAAAGTAAAACTGCGCAGGAGCTGGCTGACGCGTTAGGAATGAAAGAAGGAGAATCACTGGAAGGATGGTTTTATCCCGATACTTATCTGTATACAGCGGGCACGAGTGATGTGGAATTACTCAAGCGGGCGTATAACAAAATGAAAACGGTATTGGATCAGGAGTGGAAAAACCGTGAACCGAATCTCCCGTATAAGAATGCTTATGAGATGTTGATCATGGCATCCATCATTGAAAAAGAGACAGCGATTGAATCTGAACGCACCAAAGTGGCTTCTGTATTCTTGAATCGTTTACGGCTAAAGATGCGGTTACAGACTGATCCGACCGTGATTTACGGCTTGGGAGATAAATACTCAGGTACGATTTTTCGCAGCAATCTCACTACTCTTACGCCGTATAATACCTATATGATTGATGGATTGCCGCCAACACCTATTGCTATGCCAGGTTTGGCTTCGATTAAGGCAGCAGCCCATCCTGCCGTCACTGAATATTTATATTTTGTTGCGAATGGCGATGGCGGCCATACATTCACCACTAATCTGGTAGCACATAATAAGGCGGTAAATCTTTATCGTCAGAAGTTAAAGCAGGATAAATGAACAGCAAATTTATTGTAATCGAAGGGCTTGAGGGCGCAGGGAAAACGACTGCGATCCAAACAATTGTTGATACGTTGAAACAGTATGGTATTTCTGACCTGATTTTTACCCGTGAACCTGGTGGAACACCACTGGCAGAAAAGTTACGTCAGCTAATTAAACAGGGAGTTGAAGGCGAATCACTGACAGATAAAGCAGAAGTATTGATGTTATATGCTGCCAGAGTTCAATTGGTAGAAAATATCATCAAACCAGCGTTATCAAAGGGAACTTGGGTTGTTGGTGATCGTCATGACCTTTCTTCTCAAGCGTATCAGGGTGGTGGTCGAGGTATTGATCAAAATCTGATGGCATCATTGCGCAAAGCCGCGTTAGGTGATTTTTATCCTGATTTGACTATCTATCTTGATTTACCGCCAGAAGTAGGTTTACAGCGTGCTCGTGAACGTGGTGAATTGGATCGTATTGAAAAAGAATCGTTGGATTTTTTCAATCGTACACGTGAAAAGTATCTCGAATTAGTGGCAGAGAATGACAGCATCAGAAAGGTAGATGCAACTCAGTCATTAGAGAAAGTGCAGGATGATATTCGTCATACCTTACTTAATTGGTTAAAAGAACAGGAAACGCAGGCATGAATTGGTATCCGTGGCTTAATCATGCGTACCGTCAATTAGTTGAATTCCACCAACAAGGGCGGGGGCATCATGCAATTTTACTTCATGCGCATGAAGGGACGGGTGCAGATGAATTATTGTATGGATTGAGCCGCTGGTTAATGTGCCAGAATAAACAGGGTCTGAAAAGCTGTGGCAAATGCCACGGCTGCCATTTAATGTTGGCAGAAACCCATTCTGACTGGCATGTGCTTGCTCCTGAAAAGGGAAAAACTATCATTGGAGTGGATGCCGTGCGTCAGCTTAGCGAAAAACTCTATGAGTATTCCCAGCAGGGAGGAGCAAAAATTGTCTGGTTGCCATCAGCAGAATCCCTGACTGATGCTGCTTCCAATGCCTTATTGAAAACTTTGGAAGAGCCACCTCAAAACACATATTTTCTGTTGCGCTGTCAGCATTCCGCAAATTTGCTGGCAACACTGCGTAGCCGTTGTTTTTATTATTTTCTCCCTGCGCCTGAAAATTCTATAGGGCTTTACTGGCTGAAAAATCAGCTTCCGTCCGTATCATCGCTGGATGCGCAAACAGCGTTAAGACTTTCTCAGGGAGCGCCGCTGGCAGCGGAAAAATTGCTTCAGACTGAAAAGTGGCATCAAAGAAATTCACTTTGTCAGGCAATTACACAGGCATTACGCAATTGTGATACCTTGTCGCTTTTGCCATTGTTGAATCGTGATGATGTACAGCAATCCTTGCATTGGTTGATCAGTTTATTATCAGATGCTGTAAAATGTCGGCAGCAAGTGCAACATTACTGCGTTAACCAAGATCAGCAGGCTTTGATTTATCTCCTTGCCTCTGCTCAAAGTGCGGAAAGATTATTAAGCACGGTTGATGATTGGATACGTTGTCGTCATCAATTATTATCTGTGGTGGGTATCAATCGTGAATTATTGCTGACAGAACAATTACTCAATTGGGAAAAGCAACTCGACCTCACACAGTAACTTATTTAGATATGAGCATATTATGTTTTTAGTTGATTCACATTGTCATCTCGATTGCCTTGATTATGAAACACTGCACAAAAGTGTAGATGATGTCGTAGCTAAAGCCGCAGAACGCGATGTTAAGTATATGTTGGCAGTAGCGACTACATTGCCAGGATTTCAACAAATGAAAAACCTGATTGGCAAACGAGAAAATGTAGCGTACTCCTGTGGTATCCACCCATTGAATCTGGATGAAGGTTATAATTTTGAGGAACTTGCCCGTTTGGCTGCGGATGAGGATGTCATCGCAATGGGTGAAACGGGGTTGGATTATTATTATCAGAAAGAAAACGCTGAACTCCAGAGAACATCATTTCGTGAGCATATCCGTATCGGTCGTGAACTGAACAAGCCGGTGATTGTGCATACCCGCGAGGCAAGGGACGATACACTGATGGTGTTGCGGGAAGAGAAAGTGCAAGAATGTGGTGGTGTTTTGCACTGCTTCACAGAAGATAAAGAAACAGCAAGGCTTTTACTTGATTTGGGATTTTATATCTCTTTTTCTGGTATTGTTACTTTCCGCAATGCAGAGCAGATCCGAGAAGCGGCAAGATTTGTACCACTTGACCGCATTTTGGTGGAAACTGATTCACCTTATTTAGCACCTGTTCCTTATCGCGGTAAACAGAATCAGCCTGCTTATGTGCGTGATGTTGCTGAATATATGGCAGTTTTAAAAGGCGTTAGTATTGAAGAATTGGCAGCAGTAACCACAAAAAACTTTTGTGAACTGTTTCATGTCAATATTGCATAAAATTAAGTGGAAAAGGAGAAATAAGATGGCAGAAGAAACTATTTTTAGCAAAATTATTCGCCGTGAAATTCCTGCTGATATTATTTATCAGGATGATTTAGTCACAGCATTCCGTGATATTTCCCCACAAGCACCGTCACATATTTTGATTGTTCCTAATGTGCTGATCCCGACTGTTAATGATGTCACTGCTGAGCATGAACTTGCATTGGGTCGTTTATTTACGGTTGCAGCAAAAATAGCAAAAGATGAAGGCATTGCAGAAGATGGCTATCGCTTGATTATGAACTGTAATCGTCACTCTGGTCAGGAAGTTTTCCATATCCATATGCATTTAGTGGGTGGACGACCACTAGGCCCGCTTTTGGCAAAATAATATTATTCACGAGTATCGGTACAAGGTAGCGATGTAACTGGGGTAGATTAATGAAAAGAATTCTCTTTGTTATATTATCAGCAATGTTGCTGGCAAGTTGTGTAATTGAAAAAACGCAACAGCCTGCTCCTGTTACGCCAGTGGAACCAAAGAAAAAACAGGAACCGCCAGTCAAACCATCGGAAAAAGTTCCTCAACCTCCTAAGATCCAGTCTATTAATTGGAATAGTGTTGTCCAGCCATTGGTGGAACAGATGGTTGAGGCCAGCGGAGTAGAAGCAGGAAAAGTATTGCTTGTTGATTCTGTCAAAAATAATACCAATGGCTCATTGCGGACACTGAAAGCGACAGATGCGATTACGGATGCAATCAGTAACAAACAAGTCTTTCAGGTTGTCCCGAAATCTCAAGTCCATACTGCCCGGCAGGCGTTGGGGTTGTCATCGGAAGATAGCTTGGGGTTACGCAGTAAATCTATTGGCCTCGCGCGTTATTTGAATGCTGATTATGTCTTGTATACCGCAATTTCCAGCCATAATGGTCAGCGTGACATAGAGATGCAACTGATGCTGGTTAAAACCGGTGAGATACTCTGGTCTGGTCGTGGTGACGTTAACTAACCATCATTCTTTGTTAAAGATGTTGTCTGAGCAATGGCCTGATATTCCAGTAGATTCCTGGGAAATTAGGCCATTAACGGGTCTGACACAGGCAAGTTATTACATTACGGATGGTGTTCGTCAGATGGTTGGACGTGCACAAACATCATATAGTAGTACGTTGGGGGTAAACCGTCAGCGGGAAAAGCAGATTTTGCGCAGATTAACTCCTACTGGTATTGCACCTAAGGTATTGGCGACGAACGAAACTTGGTTATTGCTGGAATGGCTCAAGGGAACAAAAGTAGACGCTGATACATTGAGTTCGCCAGCTATACAGAAATCATTGGCCCAAACGCTTGCCACTCTTCACAGCCACTCTCCATTGGGTTATCCCCTTAAGCTTAAGCAGCAAATTGCATCTCAATGGCAGCAAATAGATCGGAGACGTCTATCCCCTCGTTGGTTACGCCTGCATAAATTATTTATGGCTGCCAGAATGCCTGCCACATTAAAAATCGCTCCGGCTCACATGGATGTTCACCCTGATAATCTGTTAATGACCAAAGATGGGCTAAAATTGATCGATTGGGAATATGCTGCTGATGTTGATATTGGCTTCTCATTGGCTGTTCTATTTAAAGGAAATCAATGGGATAAACTACAGCAAAAAACCTTTTTGAATTATTATTGCATCCAAATGTCAGGATATTCAGATATCCAACGATTACAGCAGCAGATTGAACGATGGGAGCCGTGGGTCAGATACATGATGCTGATGTGGTATGAAGTACGCTGGCAGCAAACGAAAGAGCAACAATTTTTATCACTGGCGTATCCTTTGCGCCATGCTTTTAAGCTGTTGTAACAAATTGACACTGGCGTAGTGCGCTGGTGGAGTTTCAATCAACGATAATATGGCAACCAATAAAAAGAAGTGAGGAATGCTATGGGTCCAGTAATGTTAGATGTTGTTGGCTATGAATTGGATAATGAAGAACGAGAAATTCTGCAACATCCATTAGTGGGCGGTTTAATTCTGTTTACCCGCAATTTCCACGATACAAAACAATTACGTGAATTAATTCGTCAAATTCGCGAAGCTTCCCGTCATCGTCTGGTGATTGCAGTGGATCAGGAAGGCGGGCGTGTTCAGCGGTTTCATGAAGGTTTCACTCGTTTACCAGCAGCACAGTCATTTGCCTGTATGAATGATTTGCTTATGGGAGCTCATTTGGCAGAAGAGTCTGGTTGGCTGATGGCGTCAGAAATGATCGCAATGGATATCGATATCAGTTTTGCGCCAGTGTTGGATTTGGGGCATAAATGTACGGCAATTGGGGAGCGTTCATTTCATGAAGAGCCTGAACCCGCAATGGTAATGGCAGAAAAATTTATTAAGGGCATGCATTCTGCGGGAATGAGATCAACGGGTAAACATTTTCCGGGACATGGTGCAGTGACGGCAGATTCTCATAAAGAAACACCGAGGGACAATCGTTCAATGGATGCCATTAGTTGTCACGATATGGTGATATTCCGTGATTTTATTCAACGCAATTTGCTGGACGCCATCATGCCTGCTCATGTTATTTACCCTCAAATAGATCATCGCCCTGCTAGTGGTTCACCGTATTGGCTGAAATCTATATTGCGTGAGCAACTGGGTTTTGAAGGTGTCATTTTTTCTGATGATTTATCAATGGAAGGTGCCGCAGTTATGGGTAGTTACTCCGAGCGAGCAACAGCTTCATTAAATGCTGGTTGTGACATGATCTTGGTGTGTAACAATCGGGAAGGGGCTGTCAGTGTACTGGATAACCTTCCGATTATCGACTCAGGCAAAGTCACACGGTTATACCATCAAGGTAAACGATTTAGTCTGGAAGAATTGCAGAAATCTGACCGTTGGCAACAGGCTAATAAAGCCTTACACGGTCTGTGCGAAAAATGGCTAAGATGTGAATCATGATTGAATAATGTAGACTTATTTCAATAAAGTCGGGAATAGGAGTGCCATTGGTGATCTTATTCCTGACTTTTCTTCAATATGCTATTTCTCGTCTTTCTCTTCAATAGTTTGATATTTTGCCCTGAAAATTTCATATTCACACAATCTTAACATTTACAATGTTAATTATTCATAAATCTGCTTTAAGTCTAATTAATTGAAAATTATCATACAAATTTTGTGATTGTTGTCTAATTAATCAAAAGAATTTGATTAAAGCTATTTTTGGTATGACCAACTGACCTGCCATGATATTCTGGAGATATTTGCAGTATGAAATTTGTTTGGCTTGGTGTTATTTAAGGACGTTATCCAAGGTTTTTGCTCAAAAAAGTGGGTTTAGCACCTTACATAACATTATGTTGTATTTTCAGTGGGGTAGTCATGACAACGCCAAAGACAAGAATTGTCATCATTGGTGGGGGCGCTGGTGGTTTAGAGCTGGCAACGCGTTTGGGACATAAATTGGGTCGTAAGCAAAAAGCCGAAATTACTTTGGTGGATCGCAACAACAGCCATTTATGGAAACCGTTATTACATGAAGTAGCAACAGGTTCCCTGGATGATGGTGTTGATGCACTGAGCTATTTAGCGCATGCCAGCAACCATTATTTCAATTTTCAGCTAGGTACGCTCACGGATATTAACCGTGAAGAGAAAAAAATCACTTTGGCTGCAATCCGCGATGAAGGCAGTGATTTGTTGGTACCAGAGCGTGAGTTGGCCTACGACATTCTTGTCATGGCATTGGGCAGTCAGTCGAATGATTTTGGGACGGCTGGAGTGAAGGAAAACTGTATTTTCCTTGATAACCCGCAGCAGGCACATCGTTTCCATAATGAGATGCTGAACTTATTCCTGAAATATTCTGCAAATCAATGTGCGGAAGAAAAAGTGAATATCGCGATTGTTGGTGGCGGCGCAACGGGTGTTGAGCTTTCTGCTGAGCTATATAATGCGGTCAAGCAGCTTCATAATTATGGCTTTGAAAGCCTGAGTTCAGATGCTTTAAATGTGACTCTGGTTGAAGCTGGTGAGCGAATTTTGCCTGCATTGCCAGCGCGTATCTCTGGCGCGGCCCATCAAGAATTGACTAAGCTTGGCGTCAAGGTCTTAACCAAGACAATGGTGACCAGTGCTGATGAACATGGCCTGAATACTAAAGATGGTGAGCAGATCAAAGCTTCCCTGATGGTCTGGGCGGCAGGAATTAAAGCACCAGACTTTATGAAAGACATTGGTGGATTGGAAACAAACCGTATTAACCAATTAGTGGTGAAACCAACTTTGCAAACCACACTGGACGATCGTATTTTCGCTATTGGTGATTGTGCATCATGCCCGAAAAAAGAAGGTGGATTTGTCCCTCCTCGAGCTCAGTCCGCTCACCAAATGGCAAGCCGTTGTTATGATAATATTCTGGCATTACTGAATGAAAAACCATTGAAAGAATATGTTTATAAAGATCATGGTTCATTGGTTTCATTATCGAAGTTCAGTACGGTTGGTAGCCTGATGGGGAACTTAATGCGCGGCTCAGTGATGGTGGAAGGCCGTATTGCCCGTATAGTTTATATCTCCTTGTATCGGATGCACCAAGTCGCTTTGCACGGATATATTAAAACAGGCTTGATGATGTTGGTTGGTGGAATTAACCGTGTTATTCGTCCACGGTTGAAGTTACACTAATTAGTTAGCTGAGAGAATTAGCTGAAAATGGTTCATCTAGACATAATCAACCCAGATGAGCCATTTTCCTGCTTATTATATTTATTGTTATACATATCATAATTATTCTTATCTAAATCTATCGCAGTTATTTATTATAATGAATAAAACTGTATTTAATATAATTACAGACATCCATTTGAGTTAACTCATTATTGTTATATATAAAATATATTAACATAATGAGGTTGTTATTATTTATATATTAAAAAAATAAACTCAGATAACTCAATTTCGTATGTGCTATCTGTGGGTAAATGAAACAATTTATCAGTGTGGCTAATTAATCGTTGTAATAAAGCGAGTTTTAGTTAGGTTACTGTAGTATCATAACTTTGATCTGCCTGTTAGAATTAGATACATTATAAATGGTGTATGTCCTTCATTTTTCGAGTTACCGCTTTACTGGTTGTATTAATACACTTCAGTTTGTAGTCATATAACATATAGATATATAACATCTTATTCTATAAGAATGTTTATTTTGCATTATGTTACAATTTTTTGCTCAGAATAGAAGCGAAGAGTATAAGATTAAATCTCCTTAATGAATGATAATAATTTTATTAGATTAGCTTAAGGAAATAGGATTTTTCTTAAATAACGAATCTAGCGCATTTCTAGCTTACATAAAATATCGGGAAAACTATTAATATATCAAGGTGCTATGTGGTTAAATTAAAGATAAGACAGTATGTAATTGGTTCAATAATTACTATTGCCATTATTGGTACTGCTGCAACGTTTTGTTTTGAATCCCCGCGTCCCAGCGTTGCGCAAGTATTATACTCGAAGCCTATTAGATCAACTGTTGCGGTTAGTCAATTCTATTGCCATATCACGGTATCTCCCATTACTGCTACAGTAAAAGATATTACGGAACGTTTTTTACCGAATTATGAATATCGTATATTAACACTTATTAATACTTTAAAAGTAAAGAGAGAATATCCTGCGTTAAAGCATTCGGAGCTAAAAAATTGCATCACCGTTGATGTTAAGCAACCACGTGTTGTTGGGTACGATGTCGTTTATCGTATCGGAGATAAACTAGGGAAAATCAGGATACCATATATACCAGGGGAAACGATTCCTTTAAATGAGAAAGGCCAATTAATTCTAAAAGTACAATAGAATAATACGTTCGCGATACTCTTTAGCAGAGGGTTATTTAGAAGATTACACTGTTTAGCGGGGAGTTCACATAAAATTAAATTGGTGAACTGTATTAGCAAAACAGTGCAATCATAAAATTAACTCCTCAACTTTTAATTTACAGATTGAGGACTATTGGGGACAACTCTGATGTTGAACAAACGCTTCCAACAATTGCTGAATGAAAGATAAACGAGCCGCTCGCTCCGTTAATTCTGTAATGAATTTCAGTTTAGACGGGCCATCCAGTCGATAGATATGAGGCTGAGTCTGTAATAAACCGATCAAATAATTAGGATCGACTTTATTATCATTGCTAAAATCAATGAAGCCCCCTTTCTCATGTGCTTCAATACGTTTGATGCCCAATTTACGGGCTATCAGGCGAATGGAAGCCGATTGTAACAGTTGGCGTCCCGGGTCAGGCAATAAACCAAATCGATCAATGAGTTCGACTTTCAATTCATCCAATTCGGCATTATCTTGCGCGCTAGCGATGCGTTTGTAGAAAGACAGGCGCATGTTTACGTCCGGGATATAATCATCGGGTAAAAGTACCGGCATGCGTAGCTCTATGTCGGTCTGATTATTGGTGAGATCTTCAAGTGAAGGTTCACGCCCGTTTTTGAGTGCATCAACAGCACTTTCCAACAATTCCATATAGAGGGTGAAACCGACGCTGGCCATCTGCCCACTTTGATCTTCACCTAGTAATTCACCTGCCCCCCTGATTTCCAGATCATGAGTCGCCAACGCAAAACCGGCGCCTAAATCCTCAAGAGATGCGATAGCCTCCAGCCGTTTTTGGGCATCACTGGTCATCGCTTTTGGATGTGGCGTCAGCAAATAAGCATAGGCTTGATGATGAGAGCGTCCGACACGTCCACGTAATTGGTGTAATTGCGCTAATCCAAAATGATCGGCGCGTTCAATGATAATGGTATTGGCACTGGGAATATCGATACCTGTTTCAATAATGGTGGTACACACCAAAACATTAAAGCGTTGGTGATGGAAATCTGTCATAACGCGTTCCAAATCACGTTCACGCATTTGACCATGTCCTACAACAATTCTGGCTTCGGGAACTAGTTCTTCCAATCGTGCTTTTGCTTTTTCAATGTTTTCGACATCGTTATAAAGATAATAAACTTGCCCGCCACGCAATATTTCACGCAGGATGGATTCACGAACAACGAGACTGTCATATTCCCGCACAAAGGTTTTTACTGCCAAACGACGGGCAGGAGGAGTAGCGATAATAGACAAATCGCGCATGCCACTCATTGCCATATTGAGTGTACGAGGAATTGGCGTTGCAGTAAGCGTTAGGACATCAACATCTGCACGAATGGCTTTAATACGTTCCTTATGGCGAACGCCGAAGCGATGTTCTTCATCAACGATTAACAAGCCGAGATCTTTCCAGCGCAGATCACTTTGCAGAAGTTTATGGGTGCCAATAATGATATCCACTTTCCCTTCAGCCGCCATGTCAATGACTTGTTGTTGTTCCTTTGCACTGCGAAAGCGTGACATAACTTCAATGTGCACAGGCCAATTAGCAAAGCGATCACGGAAATTATCATAATGCTGCTGTGCCAATAGGGTTGTTGGTACAAGTACGGCGACTTGCTTGTTATTGGTAATGGACAGAAATGCGGCACGCATCGCCACTTCTGTTTTTCCAAACCCGACATCGCCACATACCAGACGATCCATAGCAATGGGCTGACACATATCACCCAGTACAGCGTTGATGGTCTGTTCCTGATCTGGTGTCGTATCGAATGGGAAACTTTGGCAGAACAGTTGGTATTGTTCATGATCTTGCTCAAAGGCAAAACCCGGCTTAACAGCGCGTTGGGCATAAACATCCAATAGTTCGGCGGCAACATCACGCACTTTTTCGGCCGCTTTTTGGCGGGCCTTGCTCCATGCTTCTCCTCCCAGTTTATGCAGCGGCGCGCTTTCCTCTGCCCCACCAGCATAACGGCTTATAAGATGGAGAGAGGAGACTGGCACATACAGTTTGTCTTCCCCTGCATAAGTAAGGATAAGATACTCAGCTTTGATGCTACCCGCTTCCAGCGTTGTCAGACCTTGATAACGCCCGACACCATGTTCAAGATGTACGACAGGTTGACCGTGCCGTAACTCAGCGAGATTTCGGATTAGCGTATCAGTATTGATAGTACGCCGGTTATCCTGACGGCGACGACTGACTCGTTCCCCAAGCATGTCACTTTCACAAATAAGCGCGAGTTTATTGTCTTCATCAATAAAACCGTGTTCTGATGCTCCAATCATCAAAAAATGGCCGGGTTTATCAGCATCTGTTAGTTGGCTTATTTTGACTGGATTGACTTTGATTCGTGATAACAATTCTTGTACGGATTCCCGGCGTCCTTCACTTTCCACCGAAAACACAATCTTACCGTTAAACTGCTCCATAAAACGGCGTAATTTATCCAAAGGCGCTTTCTGCTGTGGAGACACTGATAGATCAGGCAGAACTTGATAAGCAAGATTGATGTTTCCTGCTTTTTGGGGAAGTGTTTCGTTATCAACTTGAAGGCGGGGCCAGTTTTTTAACGCTGAGAATAGCTTATTGACTGGCAACCAAATCCGCTCAGGGGGGAGTAGCGGACGCATGGGATCAACTTTGCGGCTTTCAAATCGTAGTTTTGTGTCCTGCCAGAAACGCTCGGCAGCGCTGATAAAATCCTGCGTGATGAGCAGCGTATTTTCGGGCAGATAATCAAAGATGGTCGGCAAGGGCTGTTCAAAGAATAGCGGCTGCCAATACTCAATGCCGGCGGGTAACACTTTTTTACTGACTTGCTGATAAATATGTTCAGCATCACGGCGAACTTCAAACTGCTCACGCCATTGACTGCGAAATAGTTCAATCGCATCTTGGTCAGTTGGAAATTCATGGGCTGGCAATAAACTGATTTTTTCCACTTCTGCCAGCGTTCGTTGGGTATCCACATCAAAGGTGCGCAGACTATCGATCTCATCATCAAAAAAATCAATGCGATAAGGATATTCACTCCCCATTGGAAACAGATCGAACAAGGCTCCGCGCGTAGCAAATTCACCATGTTCAAGCACCTGTTCAACGCTGCGATAACCGGCTTGTTCTAATTCTGCCCGCAGCTTATCACGGGAAAGGTGTTGCCCCTTGTGCATGACTAAAGCGTGTCCCTTGAGGTACTCATGGGGGCAGACACGTTGCATCAGCGTATTGACAGGTAGGATTAATGCGCCTTTTGTCATGAATGGCAGGTGATACAGCGTAGATAGACGGTTAGAGATGATTTCCTGATGAGGAGAGAAACTATCATAGGGCAAGGTTTCCCAATCTGACATCATATTTATCGGTGCGTGGGTGAATTGCTGGATTTCATCACGCAATCGAAGGGCATTCTGCATATCCTTTGTTACCAGCAGAATTGGCCCTGAGTGGCGTTCAATGATTGCGGCGCATTCAACAGCGCAGGCGGCACCGGTCAAATGACCTAATTGGCGGATATCACCGCGGCGTTCAGGAAGTTGATAACGATTTTTTGCTGACATAAGTGTTTGATGTGTTCTCTAAGATTCAGTTCATTCCCAACACACTTTTGACCCAGTAGCCTTGTAATAAATAAGCTGGCAGGTTGAGAGAAAGTAAAAAAACAGAACCGGGACGTGAATGGCTCCATAAAGTACAGCTACCCTTTATTATCCTCGTACACTTTGCTTTGGCAACAGGAGAGTAGCAGATTTCATGTTTAGATCAGAAATGAGTGATTTGGCACACTTGGAGATTGTTGATAACTAAAATTTATTTTTTTATTGATGAGGCTGAAATACTTGTCAGAAAATTTGGATTGACTGAGGTGTTGTACCATGATGTGGTGTATAACTTTCTGAATTCAGCAATGAGATACGCTGAAATTATTTTGCATAAAAGCCAATATGGAAAGATAAAGTTTCTATATTTAATAGTCAGTATTCCATCCTGCATCTAAAATTTCCATCGTAACGACCCACTGGATTCGTCAGTACAAAAATATAAAAAATAGAGAGAGTATTATATGGTGATACTTTTGTAGCTATTGATGTGAACATGAATAAATGGAATGCAAAGATATTTTAGAAACTATTTTGTATATTATAATATAAGTAACTATTTTATTTTGATGGTATATTTAATGCTAGATGATAAAGTGTTTTCTATTTTATTATTAAGATTGAATATCAGATATCTGATTAATTTTATATGTTTTATTATAGGAGGATACATGTATATTAATCATTTAATGATGGGGGTTAATATATAAATGTGTAATTTAACTTTCATGGAATTTAAAGGGTGGGAAATAAAATGATTGAAATTCTTGATGTCTGGGGTGAGGGAAGAATTGTTGATGGTAACTGTTCATCTGTTTTTTGTCCAGGTACTATCATTACAGGTTTTCCAAATTCAGTAAATATAAATAAATATGATCAAAAAATTTCTAATGGTCCTAATAGAGGAATGGATATTCCTAATCTTTCACCTGTTGATGATTATATAAATCCAAAATTTGCTATAGAAAGTGGTTCATGTAAATATATTACATTAATGGGATCACCGTTAAGTCGCGGTACAGCTGAAGAGATTTTGCGGGTTTTCAGTGAAGAGCAGGGATTTGGGAATATCTTTTTCTATGATTTATATTATGTATCTTTACAAATGTTTATAGGTATGGCTAGAGATAATTTTGTAATACATGATGGTCGGTATAAACCGGCTGAATTAAAACATCCTTTCAATGAGATTACAGCAAGCGCTGTTGATGTTTTCTTGCGTGAGTATACTTGTTAAAATCCAGGAGGATTTATGGCTAAAGTTACTGATATTGTTTCCATTGCTAATAATACACCTTATACGATGTCTTTAATAAATGGTGAAAATAGTGATCAAATATTTTCAATTGGAGCAGAAAGAGTCTGGAATGGACATTTATGGGTACCTTGGATTGGAAAGACTTCTGAAAACTACAAAGCTATAAAATTAATTTTAGGGCCAAAGAGTGATAATTACATTTATGTTTTTCAGGATTACTATAATCCTTCTGGTGAGAATGCCGTTAAATATTTTGAGGGATTATCTATGAACTACGATGGTGACACCAAAGAAGTTGAAGGTGATAATAGAGGTGGTGGAAGAAAAGTTCTGGTGGTGAATCTAACTGGTAGAAATTATATTTTGAAAATGTTCAGTGGAAATCTATGATAGTTACAACATAAATTCGTATAATGTTTTTCATTAAAATAACTTATATCCTAAGGGAACGAAAAATACGTTAGTCTAGATTCACTTTAATAAAGTGATAGTTCCCTTTATTAATATAAATTATTATTTATGGTGTTTTTCTGTGTCTATATTATTTTTATGTTTTTCTAAAATTAAATTTTTTAATTTTTATTAATTCTATTCTTGATGAATTAAGTCATTAGGTTGTAGGGTTGTTTGTTTTATAACCTACACTATGCTTCGCTATTGTCACTCATTTTCTTCGTAAGTGCTTTAAATGTTCGCTTAAATTCCCTTGACGTAAGCTCATTGAGGTTATGATTGTGTATGAAATTTGTTTTGTTACTTTACTTGCTAAATTATCAATAAATAACTAAAACAGTAAGCTTCGGTAGAAGGCAGTGATTTAGCAATTTTTTATCTTTGATTTGAAAAGGGAGTAAGTAAATTTTGATAAAACGATGATAGTATGTAGTCAATGAAGTCAACCTAATAGTTTTTAATTTATACAGAATGTACGTTCATAAATAGAGATAGAATATGGAATTTTTCACTAATCTATTGTTTCTAAATAAACTTCTTTGATACGGCGGATTTCATGTTTCAATCTGTCTCATTATTTATAGGATTGCGCTATATGCGCGGGCGAGCGGTCGATAAATTTGGCCGTTTTGTTTCATGGTTATCAGCTATTGGCATTACGCTGGGGGTGGCTGCACTGATTACCGTATTGTCAGTAATGAACGGTTTTGAGCGCTCACTGGAGAGCAGCATTTTAGGTTTTATGCCTCAGGCTATCATTACGTCGGAAAAAGGCTCTATTAATCCGGTTGATCATCCGAGTGATCAACTGAAAGGATTAAAAGGTGTTAACAACATTACACCTATTGTGCAAGGGGATGTAGTGTTACAAAGCCCCGGTAATGTTGGGGTTGGTGTTATGTTGGGTATCACTCCACATGAATATTCTCCATTGGCGGAACATATTGTCGATGCTGATCGTAGTCAATTACAATCAGGGCGATATTTTGTCATTCTGGGAGAAAGATTGGCTGCAAAATTGAATGTTAAACGTGGTGATAAAATCCGCGTTATTGTACCAAGTGCCAGTCAATTGACGCCGATGGGGAGGATCCCTAGCCAGCGGTTATTTACTGTCGTTGGCACATTCTTTGCCAATAGTGAGGCTGATGAGACAGAAATGCTGGTTAATCAGCAGGATGCAGCACGATTGTTACGTTATCCTATTGGTAATATTACAGGTTGGCGTTTATATCTCAATGAACCTCTGTTGGTTGATGAACTGAGCCAACAAACCCTGCCGGAAGGATTGGTTTGGAAAGATTGGCGTGAACGCAAGGGAGAATTTTTTCAGGCAGTCCGCATGGAAAAAAATATGATGGGTTTATTGTTGAGCCTGATTATTGCTGTTGCTGCTTTTAATATTATTACTTCTCTCTCTTTGCTGGTGATGGAGAAACAGGGGGAAATAGCCATTTTGCAAACGCAAGGGCTGACCCGCCGTCAGGTAATGGCAATCTTCATGATCCAAGGCGCAGGAGCAGGCATCATTGGTGCTTTACTGGGAACGGGATTGGGAGTGCTGCTCTCCAGCCAGTTAAATAATCTTATGCCGGTTGTTGGCTTGCTGGTTGAAGGCATTCAATTACCTGTTGCTATTGATACCACGCAAGTGGCGATGATCGCTATCAGTGCGATGCTGATATCCTTATTATCGACTTTATATCCTTCCTGGCGCGCGGCTGCCACTCAACCTGCTGAGGCTTTACGTTATGAGTAACCAACCTTTATTGCTGTGTCATTACTTGTGCAAAAAATATCAGGAAGGAAAGGTTTCCACAGAAGTATTGAAAAATGTCACTTTCTCCATGCAGCAAGGAGAAATGATGGCTATTGTCGGGAGTTCTGGGTCAGGTAAAAGTACACTTTTACATTTACTTGGTGGTTTGGATTCTCCTACTTCGGGAGAGGTGCTTTTCAAGGGGCAATCACTGAACGATATGTCCTCTTCTGCGCGGGCAGAATTGCGCAACAATGAAATTGGTTTTATTTACCAGTTTCATCATTTATTGCCTGATTTTAATGCACTGGAAAATGTTGCCATGCCGCTATTGATTGGAAGGAAGTCAATTGGCGGTAAGAAACGTCTGGCACAACAAAAAGCACTGGATATGCTGGCGGCTGTTGGGCTGGAACATCGGGCGCAACATCGGCCATCCGAGCTGTCAGGAGGGGAGCGGCAGCGTGTAGCGATTGCCCGGGCGTTGGTAAATGAGCCTTCATTGGTATTGGCGGATGAACCAACCGGTAATCTTGACCAGCGTAATGCAGACAGTGTGTTTCAGCTTTTGCAAGAGTTGAACCAGCAGCAGGGCACGGCATTTCTGGTTGTGACTCATGACTTGAAATTAGCTGACCAACTGACGCGTCAGGTAGAAATGCGTGATGGGTATTTACAGGATGAATTAACCCTAACGGGAGAGATGTAATGGCAAATCTGCCTCTTGCATTACTGACTGCTTTACGGTTCAGCCGGGGCCGCCGCCGTTCAGGTATGGTATCTCTGGTTTCTGTCATTTCGACACTGGGAATTATGCTAGGCGTTGCAGTATTGATTATTGGTCTTAGCGCTATGAATGGTTTTGAGCGAGAGCTGAAAAACCGGGTACTTTCCGTTGTTCCACATGGGCAGATCTATGCAGTAGAGCAGCCTTTTCAAGATTGGCAATCGGCGCTTGAGCGTGTAAGGCAGACGCCGGGTATTGTGGGAGCGTCTCCCTATATTACGTTTACTGGCTTGATGGAACGTGGCGAAAAACTCCATGCTGTGCAGGTGCGGGGTGTGGATCTGGAAACTGAAGCGGAAGTCAGCACCTTACCTCAGTTTGTGCGTAATGAAGCGTGGAAAATGTTCAGGGCAGGCAAGCATCAGGTAATTTTAGGGCAGGGTGTGGCGAATTCACTGAATGTAAAACAAGGTGATTGGCTGACGGTCATGCTCCCCAATACGGATCCAAGCCTGAAACTCTTACAACCTAAACGTATCCGCTTACAAGTTGCCGGCATTTTCCAATTGGGTGGGATGTTAGATCACAGTTTTGCTTTGGTTCCTTTATCTGATGCCCAGCAATATCTGGATTATGGCAATGCCATTACAGGGATTGCTATCAAAGCTGACAATGTTTTTGCTGCGGAGAAGCGGGTTTTAGAAGCAGGCAAAGCGACTGAAAAATATGTTTATATCAGCACATGGTTAAAAGATTATGGCTATATGTACAACGATATCCAGATGATACGCGGCATTATGTATCTGGCTATGGTTCTGGTTATCGGTGTCGCTTGCTTTAACATTGTTTCAACGCTGATTATGGCCGTGAAAGATAAAAGCAGCGATATTGCTATTTTGCGCACTCTGGGCGCTAAAGACAGTCATATCAGGGCCATATTTTTGTGGTATGGATTACTGACAGGCATGATTGGTAGCATCATTGGCGTGGTTGTTGGCGTTTTCACATCATTAAATTTGACGACTATGATTAAAGGACTGGAAAAACTGCTTGGGCATCAATTTTTGTCAGGCGATATCTATTTTATTGATTTTCTGCCGTCAGAATTACATATGATGGATGTTTTTTATGTTTTGCTAACAACATTAGTATTGAGTTTATTGGCTAGTTGGTATCCTGCTCGTCGGGCCAGTAAGCTTGATCCAGCCCGAATTTTGAGCGGTCAATAATAAGCCAAAGTATCAACATGTACTTAATCACGCTATTGTATGATCTTCAATCGGCAAAAAATGGATCAGCAAAACGCTCTTAGGTACATGTTCTGAGTGGAATTAAGAACATCATGCCTTAAGGAAATAGCCATATGCGGGTTCGTTATCGGTACAGTAAATTTTGCCGGGTTAGACGGTTACGGCGTCAAAGGCTGCAAAGACAAATTTTTTACAGGGATACTCAATTGGCAAATAAAATAAGAAAACCCCATGTGGTGGTGCTGACTGGAGCGGGTATTTCCGCTGAGTCAGGCATTCAAACATTTCGCTCTTCCGATGGCCTGTGGGAAGAGCATCGTGTTGAAGATGTTGCTACACCTGAAGGTTTCCAGCGTGATCCGAGTTTAGTACAGGCTTTTTACAATGCACGACGGGAACAGCTCCAACAACCAGAAATTCAACCTAATGCAGCGCATTATGCTTTGGCAGAGCTTGAACAGGTGCTTGGTGACCATTTTCTATTGGTGACACAAAATATTGACAATTTGCATGAACGTGCAGGGAATCATCGTGTGTTACATATGCACGGTGAATTGCTGAAAGTTCGTTGTTGTCAGTCTGGGCAGGTGATTGAATGGACGGCTGAACTAAGCATGGAAGATCGTTGCCATTGTTGCCAATTCCCATCTCTGTTGCGTCCTCATGTCGTGTGGTTCGGGGAAATGCCATTAGGTATGGAGCAAATCTATTCTGCTTTAACTGACGCCGATATCTTTATCGCTATCGGAACATCAGGTCACGTTTACCCGGCTGCCGGTTTTGTACATGAAGCAAAATTATCTGGAGCACATACGGTTGAGCTGAACCTGGAACCCAGTCAGGTTGAGAGTCTGTTCGATGAAAAACACTATGGCTATGCCAGCGAAATTGTTACTCAATATGTTCAGTCTTTAATTCAGCAGGTGAAGGCAGATAAAAGCTGATTTGACGCAATACCTGCTCTATTCATCTTCTCCATAATAAATCCACATGAATTAGGGGGAGAAGATGGATAGACTATTAGAGCGTTTTTTTAAATATATTGCATTTAATACTCAATCAAAACCATCCGCTAAGACCATTCCCAGCAGCGACGGTCAACTGCAACTCGCTAAAGCCTTATATGAGGAGCTGATTCAACTTGGCTTTGTCGATACTACTTTCGATGAGCGGGGATGTGTTATGGCTACATTACCATCAAATGTTGCCTGGCCTGTACCGGTGATTGGCTTTATTGCGCATCTTGATACCTCACCGGACTTTTCTGGAAAGCATGTTAATCCTCAAATTTTGGAAAATTACCGTGGCGGTGATATTGCATTGGGAATAGGCGATGAGGTGTTGTCGCCGGTGATGTTTCCGGTATTGCATAACTTGCTGGGAAAAACATTGATTACAACCGATGGAAAAACCCTGTTAGGTGCGGATGATAAAGCAGGTATTGCTGAAATCATTACTGCTATGGTGCGCTTGCAGCAAGAAAATATTCCACATGGCGATATTCGGATTGCATTCACGCCTGATGAAGAGATTAGTAAAGGTGCGCACTATTTTGATGTAGCAGCTTTTGGTGCTGAATGGGCCTATACCGTTGATGGCGGAGGTGTGGGGGAATTGGAATTTGAGAACTTTAATGCAGCATCAGTGCTTATTAAGATTGCAGGTAACACGGCTCATCCGGGCAGTGCCAAAGGCGTAATGGTCAATGCCTTGTCGCTGGCAATGCGTATTCACCATGAATTGCCTGCCGAAGAGACGCCTGAACATACAGAAGATCGTGAAGGTTTTTATCATTTGCTGAGCATAAAAGGCACGGTAGAGCGAGCTGAGATGCACTATATCATCCGGGATTTCGACAGTACAAATTTTGAAAAACGCAAAAAAACACTAATCGCCATTGCTGGAAAAGTAGGAAAAAGCCTGCCCCCAGATTGCTATATAGAACTGATGATTGATGATGATTATTACAATATGCACAATGAGATAATTAAACATCCGCATGTGATTGCATTGGCTAAACAAGCCATGCTGGATTGTGGTATTGAACCGATCATCCAGCCGATTCGGGGTGGCACGGATGGAGCACAGTTATCTTATCGTGGGTTACCTTGTCCGAATATTTTTACTGGCGGATATAATTATCATAGTAAGCACGAATTCATTTCGCTAGAAGGTATGGAGCAGGCGGTTAGCGTTATCATGCGGATTGCTGAATTGGCTGCAAGTCATGAAAATAGAGTGATATCTGATTAATGCTATGACACCAACAGAGTATTTTCTCTTATAACCGATAACGGTTCAGAAATAGGTATCTCAGGTTAACAATACGAGAAAAGGGGCAAAAAAGAGCCCCTTTGTTCACGGATTAATCATTAAAATACCAATAACCGCTATTGACCAAAGCTGTGAGCAGACTGATAAATCGGACATCATCGATTGCATCACCCAAAAGTTTGGCGTTGACTTTATCATATTGACAAAGTGCGTCGGCGGCGTGGGTGTGAGAAGTATCCATCAACTCTCCATTGACGAAACATTGATCACCGACACGCAGGACGCGCAATCCACTCAACCGATTTAGCTCTTCACCCTGTTTCAGTAATTCATAAATCTCGTCACTTTCATAAGGTGGTTCAGGTGGTGCAAGATCCAATTCATGGCGTGATTGTGAGATAAATTCACCAAACCAATTTTGGAACGTTTCAGGTTGTTCCAACAATTCACGCATCATTGCACGCAGTGAATCCAGTTCATTTGTTTGGATCAACGCTGGATTATCACGGAATTTCAGGTCAGGATCGCTGTAACGATAGCTGCCTAATTCATTTGCCAGAATATAATCAGCAAATCCACTGAATAACTCACGGGCATTAGGGGCACGGAATCCGACCGAATAATTCAGCGAGTCTTCAATAGCATAGCCTTCATGTGGGAAACCCGGTGGAATATAAAGTATATCGCCCGGCAGCATTTCTTCATCAATAATTGCCTCGAAGGGATCAACCTGTAATAAATCAGGATGAGGGCAATGTTGTTTCATAGGTATTTTTTCACCTACGCGCCAGCGCCGGCGACCTTTTCCCTGAATGATAAAAACATCATATTGATCAAGATGAGGGCCGACACCACCACCGGGCACAGAGAAAGAGATCATCAAATCATCCATGCGCCAGTCAGACAGCACACGGAAAGGCTTCATAAGTGCAGAAGAGGGGAGATGCCAATGGTTGACGGCCTGTACAAGCAATGACCAGTCTTTCTCGCCTAAATGGTCGTAGGATTCAAATGGCCCATGGGAAACTTCCCAGCGCCCGTTTTTCTGGCTGACCAAACGGCTATCAATTTCATTTTCCATCGCCAGACCCGCCAGTTCATCGGGAGAAAGGGGATCGATAAACTGATGGAAACCCTGCTTAATCAGCAATGGTCGTTTTTGCCAATGGTTTTGTAAAAACGCCTGCCAGTCCAGATTGAGCTGATAATCCATGGTGACATCCTGAAGTGAGAAGTGAATTTCGCGCTATTATAACGAATAGTTAACGGCGATATCAGATTTGGTTGAAATATTTCGCGATTGTTATGGCAATCACTTAACTATCAGTCAGCTAGGTATCAGCCACCTAGCTATCAGCGACATTGACTTGTTGCACCCGAAATATCACGCTTACTCTGGCCCCACCAAGTGGGCTATCTTCAATACTGATAGTGCCTGCATATTGCTCGACAATTTCAGAAGCTATCGACAGACCTAATCCTTGTCCTACTCGCAATGTATCAGCTCGTAAACCACGCTGAAAAATCATTTCACGTTTGTCTGGTGGTACTCCAGGGCCATCGTCATCAACTATTATGGTGACAGAGTTTTCTCCCATGGTGGCGGTGACTCTGACAAACTCCAGACAATATTTACAGGCGTTATCCAGAATACTTCCCATGACTTCTAGAAAATCATTCTTTTCACCTAGCCATGTCACTTCAGGGGAGACATCCAGCGTAATACTGATGCCTTTATGTTGATAGACTTTTGTCAGCGCACTGATAAGGCTATCCAGCAAGGTTGGGACAGAAGAAACTTGTCTGAGGAGCAGGGGATGATCACTGTGCATATTGGCTCGATGCAGATAGTAGCCGATTTGTTGGGATATCCGATCAATTTGCTCAAGCATGATAGGTTCAGCTTGTTCAATGGTCATTTTTTGCGGGGGACGTAGAGAGCGCAGGGTCGATTGTAGCACTGCTAAAGGTGTTTTCAGGCTATGCGTTAAATCAGAAAGCGTTGTGTGGTATTTAGCATAGCGTTTACGCTCATTGTTTAATAAAGAATTTAAGTTCCTGACCAGTTTTTTTAATTCTGTGGGGGGATTTTCATCAAGTTTTTCTCGTTCTCCGTTTTCTAAGGAGCTTATTTGAGTAATCAGCGACTTAATGGGACGAAGGCTCCAATCAGCAGCAAGCCAAATGAGTGGAATAACCAGAAGTAGGTTGGCTATTAACACATATCCAAACCATTCCCAGACCTTCGCTGATTCTTGTACATCCTGTGGCATGATATCAATAATGACGATAGTCAGTGCAGGCAGCCTATCAGTTGCGGGATAAATATTGACCGCTACTGAATACGTTAACAACACACTATTATCGTCAACTGACTTGTTTGTATCACCTTGATTTGATGTTTGATTATAAAGAAAATCCCCTTTTTCTTTGAGATTTGTCTCTAGTTCATGTAAGCCATCTTTTTTCAGCCAATTAGGATCGAGCATTTTTTCCAGTTCAGGCACATTATTCTGACGCCAGAGTATATTTCCTCTATTATCATAAATCAGAACTGATAAGCGAGGGTTCATGGAAAAATGCTTCGGAATAAGAATGTCCAGCTTGTTGTTATTCCATTGAGCAAGCGTAAAAAATAAATTACTTTGGCTCCGGAGTATAGAGTAGGTTGTTTTATCAAAACTCACTAAATACCCGACAATAGCGACAATCCCATATGATAGCGTTAAGGCTAAAATAATCGCTGCTGTTGCTATAAGGAACCGGGTTCTTAAAGAAAGATGTTTTTCAGAGAAATTACGCATCATGTGATTTCACGTCAAAACGATATCCTTGACCACGGACTGTGACTATCACCTCCCTGGACCATTCACTCAATATTTTTTTCCTCAATCGCCCCATTAATACATCAATTGTATGACTTTCACGTAATTCTGCATCAGGATATAACTGACGCATTAACGATTCTTTACTGACAACCTTGCCATTATTACGCATCAAGGTTTCAATAATAGTGTATTCAAAGGCGGTCAATTTGATATTGGTACTATTGATAGAAAACTCTTTTCGTGAAAGATCAATTAAAAAAGGTGAAATTTCAACTAATTGTGATGCCAATCCATTATTACGTCGCATTAATGCTTGTATCCGGGCATTAATTTCTTCCAGATGGAAAGGCTTAGTCACATAATCATCTGCTCCTGCGTTTAACACAGTCGCTTTTTCTTGCCAGCTATCACGAGCAGTAAGAACAAGGATAGGTAAGTTAATCTGCTCATTACGCCAACGGCGTAACATACTCAGCCCGTCCTCGCCAGGTAAACCCAGATCAACGATAGCAATATCAGGATGACTTTCTTTAAGATAATAATCGGCTTCTTTAGCATTCTCCGCGGCATCGACTTGATGCCCAATATCCCGCAGTTGTACGGTTAAGTGATGACGAAGTAATGCGTTATCTTCAACAATCAATATCCGCATAATGATTCCTTATGCTAATCAATAACGTTTACTAAATAAATTTAAAATAGCTAAGTAGTCAAATTCGTCAATAAATATTAAATAAAATTATGGGTAAATTTTTTATGAGTAACCTTAAGTATAGTAACTATTTAGCTTTTGTTGGTATGTTAATGAGTGAACCATTTAAAAACAAATGTTTAGATGGAAATAACAAATAAATTTACAATCTATTTATATTTTATATAAGGTTAGGCTGTTTTTGGAGAGTTTGCTCTTTATATTTTAACTAGTTGTTCTGCTGATTTTATTCACTTCTTCAAATCCTGTGGTTATCTGCCATTAGCCATGGTTCCCAATAGAGAGTCATTTTTGTTTCAGTTCTGTTTCAATACTGAAAGCATAAGATTTTCAGGTGATTTTTGGTAGGAAGTTCAGCTAATTAAGAAAATCAGTTAAGTGTCGTTGAAGTACAACTTAGATGGGGCGTATTGAGTATGGGCGGGATAGACTCCGCCCATTTGCATGAAGAAAGTTTATTTCAACTTATCAACCAGCGAAGTGGCATAACCAATGTAGTTTGCTGGTGTCATGGATTTGAGGCGTTCTTTTTCCGCTTCAGGAAGTTCCAGGCCATCGATGAACGTTTTCATTCCTTCTGCATCAACACGTTTGCCGCGTGTCAATTCCTTCAATTTTTCATAGGGTTTTTCAATACCATAACGGCGCATAACAGTTTGAATAGGCTCCGCCAGTACTTCCCAGTTGTGATCCAGCTCATCCAGTAAGTGCTGTTCATTAATCTCTAACTTACTCAATCCTTTCATGGTGGATTGATAAGCAATCAGAGCATACCCCAGACCTACGCCAAGATTGCGCAGTACGGTTGAATCCGTTAGGTCACGTTGCCAACGGGAAACAGGAAGTTTGCTGGCAAGGTGCCCCAGAACGGCGTTTGCCAATCCCAGATTTCCTTCTGAGTTTTCGAAATCAATCGGGTTGACTTTATGTGGCATGGTGGAAGAACCGATTTCCCCAGCAATGGTTTTTTGTTTGAAGTGATTCAGGGCGATATAACCCCAGATATCGCGATCAAAATCGAGCAGAATGGTATTGAAACGCGCTACACAGTCAAACAGTTCTGCAATGTAGTCATGAGGTTCTATCTGGGTGGTATACGGATTCCATTGGATACCCAGAGAAGTCACAAATGATTCGCTGAATTGATGCCAGTCAATATGTGGATAGGCTGACAGGTGCGCATTATAGTTACCGACTGCCCCGTTGATTTTACCCAGAATGTCTACTTGACTGAGCTGACGGAATTGGCGTTCCATACGATAAGCTACATTAGCCAGCTCTTTACCGACGGTAGAAGGAGTCGCTGGTTGTCCGTGAGTACGTGACAGCAGAGGAAGATCGCGATAATCGTGCGCCATACGCGTGATAGTGTCAATCAACTGACGCCATTGAGGCAATAAAACTTCTTCACGGGCAGTTTTAAGCATCAACGCATGTGACAGGTTATTGATATCTTCTGACGTACAGGCAAAATGAATAAATTCCGCAACTTGATGCAAGGCCGGAATATGTGCGACTTTTTCTTTCAGAAAATATTCAACAGCCTTAACGTCATGGTTGGTTGTGCGTTCAATTTCTTTGATACGCAACGCATCTTGTTCATTGAAATTTGCAATAATTTCATCAAGGTAAGCGTTTGCGTTTGAGTCAAAAGCAGGAACTTCTTTGATTTCTGCTGTAGCGGCCAGTTTTTGCAGCCAACGTACTTCGACCTGCACACGAAATTTCAGTAAGCCGAACTCACTAAAAATGGCGCGTAGCGCGCTGACTTTATCGCCGTAACGGCCATCAATTGGAGAAACAGCGGTCAGTGAGGATAATTCCATTGGTAGCAACTCCCGGATTTTATTTAACAATTTGTGTCTAATAATTTTGTTTAACAACGAGCAAGAATATCTTTTGCCTGTTTGATCAGGTGCTGACGGGAAAACATGATTTGCAGGCGGGTGCCGCCAATCTGTTTCCATAAAACGGCACTGCGAATGCCCGCCAGTAAAACTGATCTGACTTTTGCCTGAATGAGTGTATTACGTAATACATCAGGCGACCCTGTCACTTGGATACGAGGCCCCAGTGGACTGATAACGTCGACATAAATCCCAGCAAGTGCGTTGAGCATCCCTTCTGACATAGGCTCAAAATAGGCTTGCTGACGTTCTAACTGATTGATGCGATTTGCTAATTCATTAGCAGCAGATTGATTTTTATTCAAATGACGTTCCAGAGCCATTAAACCCAGCATATAGCGGGTAAGGTCGGCAGAAACACCGCTATGTGAGCCATTGAACATGCCCAGCATAGCATCAAGGCCAATGCGAAGGTTGCAGGCATTGTTGCCAAAAACATCCAATGTGGATGCCGGGTTCATATTCAAAATACTGTTGAGCATCATTTCAAAAGCATCATTATCGCACTGGCCTTCATGAGCAAGCTTTTGTACCAGACGACCTGACTGGCAGATACCTGCCAGCGCCAGTGTAATGTCGTAATAATTTTTAGCCACAATTACTCCTGTATACGTTGTTCGATCACGCCACCACCGAGACAGATCTCATCTTGATAAAATACGGCTGATTGGCCGGGAGTGACAGCGGCAATAGGGCTATCAAAACGAATTTCAATTTTATCTTCGCCTAGGGGAATGATAGTGCAGGGAATATCGTGCTGACGGTAGCGCGTTTTCACTACACAACGAATTTCTGTCTTCAATGGTTGGCGATCAACCCAATGAAGTTGCTGTGCAATCAAACCGACAGACATCAGGCGAGGATGTTCATGGCCTTGAGCAACAATCAGCGTATTGTTTTGGACATCTTTATCAACAACATACCATGGTTCTTCACTACCATCCTTCGTTCCGCCGATCCCCAATCCTTTGCGTTGGCCCAGTGTATGGTACATCAAGCCAGAATGCTGGCCGATAGTTTGCCCGTCGACTGTCATAATTGGGCCCGGTTGGGCAGGCAAATAGCGTCCCAGAAAATCACGGAATTTGCGTTCACCAATAAAGCAGATACCAGTTGAATCTTTTTTCTTTGCTGTGATCAGACCGAGCTCTTCGGCAATGCGGCGTACTTCAGGTTTTTCGAGTTCTCCGACGGGGAATAGACTCTTGGCAACCTGCTGGTGACTTAAGGTATATAAGAAATAGCTTTGATCTTTATTGCCATCCAGACCGCGAAGCAATTGGCTAATGCCATCTACATCCCGGCGCCGGACATAGTGCCCGGTTGCAATGTAGTCAGCACCCAAATCCTCAGCGGCAAATTCTAGAAACGCTTTGAATTTGATCTCTTTATTGCAAAGAATGTCCGGATTTGGGGTTCTGCCAGCTTTATATTCAGCAAGAAAATGTTCGAATACATTGTCCCAATATTCGGCTGCAAAATTGATGGTATGCAGTTCAATGCCCAGTTTGTCACAAACGGCTTGCGCATCGGCAAGATCGGCGGCAGCCGAGCAATACTCTTCACCATCGTCTTCTTCCCAGTTTTTCATGAACAGGCCAGCTACCTGGTAGCCCTGCTGTTGCAGAAGGTAGGCGGAAACTGATGAATCAACACCGCCGGACATTCCGACAATGACTTTTTTCTGGCTGTTATCTGACATGGATATATCTCACTGCGGAAAAAAACAAACACGATACTTTAGCACGTTGGTAGCTGTGGTGCATCAAACGTCTCACGTTCTTTCTATTCGATTTTTTTATTTATGCGGCCATTTTCAAAAGGGGGGCCGTAACTGTCCAATATTGATAGAGGATACGCCTTGTGTTCTAAGTAACAGCGAATACTTTCAGCGACCAGTGGTGAGCGTAGTTGAGAACTGTTAAGAATTTCTTCTGCGCTTAACCAGTGGCAGCAATGGATATCGTCATCTTGTGGATTAGTATCAATGATTTTTTCCATTTCAACCAAGAACAGAAAACGGATAAATGGCGTTCCATCGGGAGCAACCCATTGATATAGTTTCAAAAATGCTTGTAGTTGAGCACGAATCCCTGTTTCTTCCCACAATTCCCGTTCAGCGGCTTCCTGCAATGTTTCTCCGGCTTCAAGATGACCAGCAGGCTGGTTCCAGAGAGATTTACCATTGATTCGTTCTTCGACAACCAGAAATTTATTTTCTGCATGTACAATACAAGCAACAGTGATGTGTGGACTAAACAAGATTAATTTCTCTCCATTCTCCGGGGGACAATGAGCTTAATTGTATCGAACCCATACTGAAACGAATTAGGCGCAATGTGGGAAAACCAACATGAGCAGTCATTCTGCGTACCTGACGGTTACGGCCTTCATATAGCGTTATTTTGAGCCAGCTTACGGGAATATTTTTTCGCTCTCGAATGGGTGGCGTTCGTTTCCAGAGCCATTCTGGTTCTTCCACTCGTTCTGCGCCGGCAGGTAGTGTCGGACCATCTTTTAACGTGACGCCATTGCGTAGCTTACCCAGAGCTACCTCATCAGGAATGCCTTCTACCTGAACATAATAAACTTTAGCTGTTTTTTTGTGAGGTTGAGTCAACCTGGCTTGCAATTTACCATCATTGGTTAACACGAGTAACCCTTCGCTGTCGCGATCCAAACGGCCTGCGGCATAAACATCAGTAAACGGAATAAAATCTTTTAATGTTGTTCTTCCCATTTCATCGGTGAATTGGGGAAGAACATCATAAGGTTTGTTAAAGATTAATACCCGACGAGGGCCTGTTGATTTTTTTATCGTATTGTTATTTTTTCTTTGGCTGAATCGGTTAAGTTGGCGTTTTTTAAAAGAGATATTTGTCATGATAAGCCATCGCGAAAAATTAGGGTACGTATTATACCTTAAATCTGTGACCATTGGCGTTTGCAGAATATTCAAGTAGTATTGACACGTCCCTTACAAAAATTTAACAAGGCATTGCGTTTATTTGAAAGGAGAGGTTAATGGAAAGCAAAGTAGTTGTTCCGGCGGAAGGTAAAAAAATTACTATCGATGCCAAAGGTAAATTAAATGTTCCGAATAACCCTGTAATCCCTTATATCGAAGGGGATGGCATTGGTGTTGATGTTACGCCGGTCATGCTGAAAGTTGTGGATGCTGCTGTTCAGAAAGCTTATAGCAGCGAGCGCAAAATTTCTTGGATGGAAATCTACACAGGTGAAAAATCCACACATGTTTATGGTAAAGATGTTTGGTTACCAGATGAAACACTGGATTTGATCCGTGAATACCGTGTTGCTATCAAAGGCCCTCTGACAACGCCAGTCGGTGGCGGCATCCGCTCGCTGAACGTGGCGCTGCGCCAGCAATTGGATCTGTATGTCTGCCTGCGCCCGGTTCGTTACTATCAAGGTACACCAAGCCCTGTTAAACAGCCTGAGCTGACTGATATGGTCATTTTCCGCGAAAATGCTGAAGATATCTATGCGGGTATCGAGTGGAAAGCCGGTTCAGCGGAAGCGGACAAAGTCATCAAATTCCTGCAAGATGAAATGGGTGTTAGCAAAATTCGTTTCCCTCAACAGTGTGGCATCGGCGTGAAGCCTTGCTCAGAAGAGGGCACTAAACGCTTGGTGCGTGCTGCAATTGAATACGCTATTGATAATGATCGTGAATCCGTGACTCTGGTTCATAAAGGCAACATCATGAAATTCACTGAAGGTGCCTTTAAAGATTGGGGTTATGAATTGGCCCGCACTGAATTTGGCGGAGAACTGCTGGATGGCGGCCCGTGGGTTAAGATCAAAAATCCTAAGAGTGGCAAAGACATTATCATCAAGGATGTGATTGCAGATGCTTTCCTGCAACAAATTCTGCTTCGCCCTGCTGAATACGACGTTATCGCTTGTATGAACCTGAATGGCGACTACATTTCTGATGCATTGGCTGCGCAAGTCGGCGGTATCGGTATCGCTCCGGGTGCAAACATTGGTGACGAGTGTGCATTGTTCGAAGCAACACACGGTACTGCACCTAAATATGCGGGTCAGGATAAAGTCAATCCGGGTTCTGTCATTCTCTCCGCTGAGATGATGCTGCGCCATATGGGGTGGTTCGAAGCCGCAAACCTAATTGTTAAGGGAATGGAAGGCGCAATTGCTGCCAAGACCGTCACTTACGATTTCGAACGTCTGATGGATGGTGCTAAGCTGCTGAAATGTAGCGAGTTCGGTGATGCAATTATTTCTCATATGTAATTGATTGCGTAACTGAATAGATAACGGGGGCTTAATAGTTCCCGTTATTTTTAACGATATGAAAATTCTTCTGCAAAACTCTTCTGCAAAACTGGTTATAATTTAACCGTTATTTCACCGCCAAAATAGTCCAATCTTTACCTCTATCATCATGGTATTTATCTGTCATTAACTGGCTCTTATGACCTAGCAATGTTTTTGTATCAACTCCTTGTTCGCGATACAAACGCTCCGATAATGACCTTTGTTCATGGAAGCTGGGAGGTGTACCTTTCTCCCACTTGAAATCTGTCTCATCACGGATCTTTTTAAAACCGGCAGTGATAGCATTAGCAGACACCTGACCACCGCGTTTAGCTTGTGAAGTCGTATGGTGATAGTAGAGCACGTGAGGGCTTAATATCCTATCTCTGTAACGTGCTATTACATCTCGTAATGTAAAGCCTATTTTTTCACATTTGAGATTTAGGGGAATCGCCAGTTTAGTTCCTGTCTTTTCCTGAATAATATGTAAGTGATCATCCCATACGTCGTCGAACCGTAATTTGGAGATATATCCTAAGCGTTGTCCGGTGTCCATATAGCTATTTAGCCAGCTTGTTACTGATATTCCTTTTTTTATCTTTCGGCTAATTTCATCTTTTACTTTTATGAGCTGAGTCATTTTGACCTCAGCTAAACGGGAATTAGCTTCTACAGCAATGGCTCTTGCAGCTTCTTCGTCATCCCCTAAGCCATGAAATTTTCCTGTAATCGGGTGCTTATAGCGCCAATAGATCTTTTTTGTTCTGGCGTCTGTGTAACAGGATATGGGGAAATCAAAAAGCAGGCGCTGGGCAGTGCCATTATCGATCCTTTTTTCATTGCGGATGCGATGGGGGAGGAAAAGGGCACCCTGACCGACAGGATTATCCTCAATCTGGTGGGGGAATGTGCGAATGCGTAACATGCCAATAATCCTTAATCAGTGGGGCACATGGGCCAGTGAGGGGAACAGTGCGGTTGACTGGGCGCCCATTGCCGCGGGATTTAAAGGACTGGTTACCAGCCCCCGAAAGACCTGTGTCCAATGTTGTGATGATGATGGATTCGCTATCGATGCGGCGGTTCTGCGCTTGAAGAAACATAATCCTTATTCGTACCAACTGATCGTACTGCATTATATTAAAGCACTGCCATTGAGACCGATGGGCACTAAGCTGGGTATTTCTCATAACGAAGTCGCCAAACGGCTACAGGCAGCCGAGGGATTTATTGAGGGCGTACTGGCTGTTTCAGATGTCGTTTTGGAGCTGGATAAATGCGTGCAAAAAGAAACCATTAATCAGGTTGCGTAATTACAAAAGACAGTATATTGTGATAAGTTAATAAGATAAATTATCTGCATTACTGTTATAATCAATAACCCGATAACCCGATTTTCCACCTGTTCTTATGAAATCGAAGATAACACTTTCTGAGCCTGAACGAATTACATTGCAACAACTGGCTATCACTGGCGACGTTTTATCACCTGGACTCAAGATACCATGGAGTATGAGCTAAATATGCTATTGGAAGGTTATGGTGATCAATTTGCAATTAATTTTTCTTGAGTACTTAACAATGTCACACAGCTTATCGAATGCTCAGACCTCGCCCAGTGCCTGTCTCTTATACACAACTTTGTATCCTGCTGTTTTTTTATATGAATTATTTTAAACTTTTCGAGACAACGTTGAAAAATATTTCCTTTAAAATCAGTTGAGTATATTTATCAAATCACGGTCATTCACTCGTAATTTGAGATGTGACTAAAAGACAGGCACAGTGCGGGGTTTTTTATTTCTGGGCTATTTAATGGCAATGCGGAATAGATTTAAGAATAAATTTTACAGAAAATAAACAATATCAGTTTAATATAATTAAAAGTTATTCCATTATAATATATTTATCTTTGTTGTAAGATTGTTTTTGATGTTTCCTTCTTAGTTTATTTTGGTATGGTTAAATACGTAAGCAGCTTACTAATTAAATATGGGTCCATGGTTATTTTGGTTGTATATAAAAAATAATAATACCATTAACTAATGAGGGTACTATAATGGCAGATGTAATCGATGTATTGGTTGTTGTGGATGCGCAATCTATTATGAAATATATTACAGATAATAAAATGAAAAATGAAATGGATGTTAATAAGCCTATCTTACTTGGAAATAAAAGTGAATATATCCATATGTTGACGCCGCCAAATAAAGAACATTATATGAGCGGTCAAGGGACAAGTGAATTATGGATTAAAGTTAACATTGGTGATGTTGTCCGTTGGCGTGGGGTTACTTTGTCTAAGGATTCAGAGTATTCGGCTGCATTATTGAAGCTTAAATCAGTTGGAGGGACACCCCAAAATTACTTTGCCACCCCTAAAGTACAACCAATACATTCTTATGTTCCAGTGTTGAAGTCGGATAATGCAATACTAAATCCAGATCCGCTCGAAGTAAATTTCCAGGAGACAATTGGCTATTATTGGGAAACTTCAATTAAAAATATGCCGATTCCAGGTAAATCTATCACACAGAATTATACATTTACTGTTGGAATATATAAAAATGGTAATCCCAAAGCATATGTTCATTGGGACCCAGCCATTGTTCTTGACAATAAATAATCCATCATGTAATTTCCAATCATAAATGTAAGCCTCGCACTCGCGGGGCTTTTTGCTATCTACCAGTAGTCAATTTTGAGTTTACAACTCAAATTGATCGGGGTCGGACAGCACCCTACATTACTGTTAAATCAATATGTTAGATTGGTTTTTGGGTGAGATGAGCAACACCTCGAATTGGTATAGAGAACACCCCTGCATGTTATATAATTCATATGATTAATTTGATTTTCAGCGAAAAAGAGATCACCCCCATGAAAGACGAATTCGAATGGTGTGATGAGTTCGATGGATTTCAATTCCAACCTGTAAACCATCTCTACAAGCTCAACTATCCGGTAATTCCGGTTAGTTCAAACTTACTCGTTATTGCTTCGATACTTTTTGCGTAGTCTGATCCCAACAATGACAAGACCAATGGCTAGTAAACTTTTAACTGAGTTATATAACCAGTCCACTTCAATATCAGATGTCACCCACTTTAAAATTGATAGCGCGAGTAAAAATATCCCCCCAAAGATGAATGCTAGAGGTGTTTTATCTCCAAGTGGTAATTTTTCGAATTGTGACATATTAAATCCTTATAATATTTACCGATGGTTATTTGATATAAGTTTCACATATTCGGTTATTCCGAACAACCGAATTCTGTAGCTATAAATGCTTCGGTAGTGTGAGACAGTCCGACTGAACTAACTCAGCCAATCTATACAAGATCGTTTAATATGGCCTTTTTCGTATCTGCCACCGCAATCATTTCCAGAATCTCCGTATAACACATTGCGGTTGGCATCTTATTAACTACATGGTCGCTTAATGCGGCCTTTTTGCTTTCTGGCTGCACCACTAGAGAGGGAGGTGGAACGGTGAAATACATGGAAAGTAAATCCCGTATCGCGAAACATATCGCCCCCTTTATTCTGGCACATTTAACAACAGACACGGTTTATGTTGAGCCGTTTGCGGGCGGCATGAATATGGTGAGTCACATCAACACCAAACATGCCGGCCCTGTTATTGCCGCTGACAGCCACGAATATTTGATTGAAATGTAGAGAGCTTTGTTATCTGGCTGTCATCCTCCAGAACAAATATCACGAGAGCAGTATTACGAGATAAAGAATAACAAAGCGGGAATTTCCCATCTAACAGGATGGGTGGGATTTAATTGTAGTTATTCGGGTAAATGGTTTGATGGCTATGCAGGAATAACACAGACTAAATCAGGCATTCGTGATTATCAATCGGAGGCTATCAGCAATATTCAACGGCAGGTCATCGATCTGGATGGCGTGCAATTGTTGTGCACTGATTATAAAGAACTGAACATACCGGATGGTGCAGTTGTCTACTGCGACCTGCCCTATGCGAACACCCGGCAATACCGCGATGCCTTTAATACGACTGAGTTCTGGGGATGGGTTCACAAGTTATCAAATAGATGTACCGTTTTTGTTAGCGAATACACCGCACCGGATGATTTTGATTGCATCTGGTCGCGCGAAATTACTAGCGGTATTTCTGGAACAAAAACGACATCAATTGAATCACTATTCATGATGAAGCCTGAGTAGCATCGCCTTCACGTATTTCTGGAACCGACTGACAGGTGACCACAGATGATTAAGGAAATATGCGGTGTGAGGATATTTCCCCTGATTGTAATGTTATATCAGGTTCGGCGCTGGTGGGCTTTACGTAGACTGCGAAGTCATTGGCGTGGCGACCGGTTCTTTCTGAAACTCGCTCGTCAACCTAAGTACAAATGGATGAGCGATCATTTAATTTCTACAAGCGTTATCGATTCCTCAAATTACTGACTGAGGCTGAACAACAACGAGGGAAAATCTGATGACCAGAGGTATTCGCAATAACAATCCGGGTAATATTGATCACAACCCCGCTAATAAGTGGCAGGGTCAATTGCCCCACGACCCAAAGATTGAGAAGCGTTTCTGTCGGTTCGAGTCACCAGAGTATGGCATTCGTGCACTCATGAAGTTGCTGACCAATTACCACAAGGGCGGCCATAACAGCGTGTCTAAAATCATCAACCGCTGGGCACCCAACATAGAAAACAATACTACCGCTTACATCAACGGCGTTTCCAAGGCGCTCAATGTTGAAAAGCATCAAGTTCTGGACATCAATAAACCGACGCTGATTGCGCTGGCTAAGTCCATTATCCGGCACGAGAACGGCCAGCAGCCTTATTCCGATGATATTTTCACACGGGCATTTGAAATGCTATGAAACTCAATAGTCGGTACTTCACCCTCAGTGCTTTGGTGATTGTCTCCGGCCTACTGTGGTTCTATTACCGTGAGTATCAGGACAAGGCCGAAGAATACGCTATAGCAGAATCAACATGATCTGACACATTCGATGTGCTCGGTGAACAACTCATCAACGGAACATCTTTTTTGTCTTCTTATCGCTTTTGCCCCACCCCATTTGTGTTCTATGGGATTCAAGTCCGG